>NZ_QFGB01000028.1:0-53328 GCF_004369245.1 Pelotomaculum sp. FP
TATTGAGATTCATAAGGAACACAACGGGTTACATGTGGTTTTGCAGGCAACAGCTATGGGCAAGGACTGGAATGTCGTTATTACAGGTGGGGAAATTCCCCACCTGGGCTCCATAGCTTTGGGTATTTAAGCGCCCGAGCCTGCAAAATTCCGCGCGTATAAGCGCCACGGTTTCTGTATTGACCTTGACCGGGCATAAGGAAAGGAACGGAACTGTATTATGCTAAACTCTAAAAATATGGAACAGCAAATTCTCACGCCTTCGGAGATTTTACCAAAAAGAAACTTTATAGCGGCAAACCCTAAAAATATAGGGGTTATGATTGTTGTTTTAATAGCTTTATTAATTGGCATATGTAAACCTTTAACCGGTTTACCCCCCATAGGCCATCACATCATAGCTGTAGTGATTATTGCATTGGGGCTGTGGATTTTTAAGCCTAACAACGTACCTTTTATGGCAGGTTGCGCATTTATAGTCTCAGGCGGACTTATCTTTGGTCTCAATTATGGTGTTGTGGCAGCCGGATTTGTTAGCTCTTCGGTCTGGATTCTGATACCGGCTTTATATTTCGGTTTCGTATTGCAGAAAACCGGTCTTGGAAAGAGGATAGCCTACCTGGTATTAAAAGCTTTTGAGCCCGGGTGGGTGACGATGGCAATAAGCTGGTTTATTATTGGTGTACTTCTCTCGGCTTTGACCCCATCTATAACGGTACGCCTGGCAATTGTAATGCCTATTGCTCTGGGTGTTATTGACGCGTGTAAATTAAAATACAATTCGAAGGGTTCCGCCTTTATTGCACTCATAGCCTTTGCCATGTGCCTTTTCCCGGGTACCGGCTGGCTGACAGGTTCTCTGTCCGGACCGATTATGACCGGCTTCTTGCCTCCGGAACTGAAACCTCTGGCGACCTTCGACAACTGGTTCAAAATACTGGCTTTGCCCTGGTTCCTGGTTACAGTTATATATGTTGCGCTGGTTGTTGTCTTAATGAAGCCCAATGAGGCAATCGGTATTCCGCGTGATACCTTTAAGGAGGAATACAAAGGGCTGGGACCGATTAGCAGGGATGAAATAATTACTGGTATTATACTTGTCGCCTGCCTGGTATTATTCACAACCGAGAGAATTCATGGTATACCTGCGGCCGGGGCGGCTTTAATGGCGTTAGTCTTACTGCTCGTGTTTGGCATAATCAAACCGACGGAGATAGGGACCGGCGCGAACTGGGACGTCATCTGTTTTTTTGGCGTAGCGATCAGTCTTTCACCTATCTTTCTTGAGGCGAAAGTGTCCGCCTGGCTAACGCCAATACTACAACCCACGATACTTTCTCTTGCAGCTAATCCTCTAATTTTCTTGCTGCTTGTAACAATTGGGATGATGTTAATTCGATTTATTGATGTTCCCTGGGGCTTTTCTACGATAGCGCTTACAGCGGTCGTTCTCATTCCCGTATTCAACCAATTTGGTATTCACCCGCTGGTCGTAACCTTTGCTTACCTGGTTGGTATAAACTTTTTTCTGTTAAGTTACCAGCAACCGTGGATGTTGATGGCGGAAGGAATACTACAGAACAAAGGATGGGCTGCCAGCCATGTCTTTATAGCAGGCCTGTGCTTTATTATAGCAGCTATTGCAGCAATAGTGGTATGTGTGCCGTATTGGCGGATGATAGGCGTTATTCCTTAAATGAAATTCAGTGGTGATAAAAAACACAAAACTTAGGTACCTGTACCTAAGTTTTGTGTTTTTGTTTATTCAACATATTATATCTTCGAAAGTTGATTTAATGGGTATGACTTTAATTTGAATGTGGTTCTGGGGATTATGTTTATTAACCCATTGGGAGGTGAATTCCATGAACGCTTTAAGTGTGGGAGGTAAATCAGCATTATTTTTTACAGCCAGAAAAATTTTTCCGTTTATCGTAGGTGTCAGCGATAAAATCTTCAAGCAAATGCCCCAATCCGCTGAGGCAACATTAGCCGGAAGCACGGCAATGCCAAGTTCCTCACGGACCAAACTCAGGATTGTCTTAACTGAAGAGCAAGTCATCAGTATATTGGGTTCAAAGCCTGCAGACAGGCAGGCATTATGGAAATCTACATGATGGCCGGAAGCGGGAGGGGGGACAATGAAATTTTCACATTGTAATTCTTTCAGGTCTACAGATTTTCTGGTAGCCAAAGGATGGCGTTCACTGGTTACAACAACCATCTGGTCAGTCGCTACGGGAATGAACTGAAAGGAGGGATCTCCATTGTCTTTCTGAACAAAAGCCGCATCAATTTTTGAGTTATGCAATAAATCCAATAGTTCATTACACTGTTTTTCCCGCAGACTCAGTGTCACTCTGGGATAATTATTTTTAAAAGATGACAGCAGGTTGGGGATACGGTAGTGTCCGATTATGGGTATAACCCCTACTGATATATACCCTTTTCCAAAGGATATATATTCATGGATGCACCGCCGGGCTTCAATCACTTCTGACATGATGCGCTTGGCATGTGTGAGAAATTCTTTTCCCGCCGGGGTAAGCTGTACAGACCGGGTTGTTCTCACGAATAAACTGATGCCCAATTCGTTTTCCAGCTTACTGATTTGCTGGGAGAGCGAGGATTGAGATGTTTTAATCTCTTGCGCGGCACGGGTAAAGCTGCTGTATTTGGCAACCGCCAACACATATTCCAACTGATGCATTTCCATATTAACCTCAAAGCCCCCTACCTGCTGTTAGACTCCATTTTGTAATCCATTAAAAATAGGCTGTTTTGAGTGGTAGGCCTTTTCATTTAGCAATGAAGTAGATTCTGAAAATTAAGGCTTGTAATGTTATTATATACATTTGAAATTCAATAAGTAAAGTGCTATCGCATATATTAGTTGCAATAAGCATAATATTATCCAAAGTATTATTATGTGTAGTATCTTTGCATGGTTTTATGCCAACACATTAAGGTGTTAAAGTATTCTATGGCATTCTAAAACAAGGTGAATTTACAATAGTATCCTGCACCTGCTTTTAATTGGATGCTAGTATCAAAGATCTTTTTTGTCCAGTGGGATATAAGATAATTATATTTCGCTGGATAAATTAATAATTAGAACTAATTAATATAATCGCAAACATATATTTCACTTTGCTCATCTGCTGGTGATAAAATAAAAATAGATTAAAATCGAAATATTTGGATGCAAATGAAAAACTTCACATTCAAAGTGCCCCCTGGGCACTATGAAACTATTTAAAGGGTTTCAAGTATAAGTTGTTATTTGACATGAATCTTGTATTTAGCGTATCTAATCCAATGTATTTTGTGTAATGTCTTAAATATGAATGAGAAATGCATAATTGTGCCCGGGCGGAATTATATAATGAATTTTGAGCCATGCTGGGCTTAATATTAAATACCAACAAAAGCGAGGTGAAGTGATAAAGCTACATAAGATAACTTAGGGGCTGAGGGCTTATCTTGTGATTAGCAGATGCGGGGATTGTAGTAGGCGTTTTTTCAATTTCCTAAATTAGAAAGGGGAAAAGATTAATGTCAAAAGTTATTAGTACAGATCAGGTTGGCAAAGTAATTAAAGACGGCGATTGCGTAGCGTGGACTACAGCGGGCTTATGCGGTTTTTGCGAAGAGGTTGCAATAGCCCTTCAGAAGAGTTTTCTTGAAACCGGACATCCAAGGAATCTGATGATCACGCACAGCTGTGGTTGCGGCGACCATAAAGAAAGAGGTTTTAACCATTTTGGCCATGAGGGCATGGTCAGAAAGCACATTGGAGGGCATATTGGTGAGTCTCCCAAGTATGGTGCATTGGTTCTTGCTAATAAAATTGAGTGTCATTTGTTCCCACAGGGAGTCATGACCCATTTATGGCGGCAGATAGCCGGCAAAAAACCGGGTGTGCTCACCAAAGTGGGCTTGGGCACTTATGCCGACCCCCGTTTAGAGGGCGGCAAGGTCAATTCAATCACCAAAGATGATATGGTGAAAGTGGTTGAATTTGAAGGGGAAGAGTATTTGTACTATAAACCCTTCAAAATTGATGTGGCAGTTATTCGGGGCACCACCTGCGATGAAAATGGCAATATGACGATGGATAAAGAGTGTTTGTTCCTGGAACAGCTGCACATGGCCATGGCGGCAAAAGCATGCGGCGGAATTGTCATTGCTCAGGTGGCATACGTGAGCAAGCCTGGCACGCTTCATCCTAAGATAGTAAGGGTGCCAGCGAACCTCGTAGATTACATTGTTGTCGCCAAACCGGAAAATCACCTGCAAACGAAACAAACCTATCTTAATCCCGCCCTTTGTGGAGATGTCAGGACTCCGCTGGGCAGTGTTCCGCCCCTGCCGCTTGATGAACGCAAGATCATCGGGCGGAGAGCTGCTATGGAACTGCGGCCCGGGGCTATCGTTAACATGGGTATCGGCATGCCTGACGGTGTTGCCAGTGTAGCGGCAGAGGAAGGCGTCACTGACCAGATGACACTCTCCACAGAGTTAGGTAACTTTGGCGGCATGCCGGCAAAAGGACCTGATTTTCCGTCTACCTGGAACTCTGAATGCACCGTTGAGCACCCGAGTATGTTTGACTTTTATGACGGCGGCGGGCTTGACATAGCTTTTTTGGGAGCTGCCCAAATCGACCAAGAGGGCAATACCAATGTCAGTAAGTTTGGGACAAGGGTTGTAGGCCCTGGTGGCTATGTCAATATCTCTTCAACCTCCAAGAAAGTGGTTTTCGTCGGCACTTTGACCGCTGGTGCGGAATATGAGGTGAAGGACGGCACGATCCATATTATCAAAGAAGGCAATATCAAAAAATTCCTTCCAAAAGTTATGCAGGTTACCTATAGCGGCAAAAACTCCCAAAAAATGGGACAAAAAGTGGTCTATGTCACCGAGCGTGCCGTCTTTACCCTGGAAGACGGGGAAGTAACACTAATTGAAGTTGCGCCGGGTCTTGATGTGGAAAAAGATGTTATCAGCGCTATGGATTTCAGACCCCGGATTTCCCCCAACTTAAAAGAGATGCCGAAGGAACTATTTATGCCGAAGTGGGGTAAACTCGCAGAAATCATTGGGGCATAAGCATAAAACCCACATTCCGATATGTCTAAGTATTCGCAGTTAAAGTTTGCGAATACTTAGACACCTGATAATTAACTAATGGTCTAATTATTCGCAGCCAGTTAAATGCTGCGAATACTTAGACACTTGATAATTATCTCATAGAAATATTTATTGTTTGCAGTATCAATTGGGGAGAGTGATGCAGAAAGGTCATGCGGCAAAAGTGTTAGGCAGAAATTGTGTACTATTAATTAAAGAGAGGTGGAGAGATAGTGTACTTACCAGATTTTGATTATTACGCACCGGATAGTATAGGTGAGGCCTGCCAGCTGTTAGCACAATTTGGCGCCAAGGCTAAACTGATTTCCGGCGGTACCGATGTCCTGGTGAAAATGAAAAATGAATTGTTAGCGCCGGAGGTTCTTGTCTCAATAAAGAACCTGGAAGAGCTGAAAAAAATTGAATATGTCGCCGGTAAAGGTATTGTAATTGGGGCCAGAGCAAAACATAACGATCTCGTTTTTTCCGAACTGCTTGCAAAAAAATATCCATCCATACCGGGCGCGGCTAAACAAATGGCGCATAACCAGATCCGCAATTCCGGTACCATTGGCGGCAATATCGTTAACGCCGTTCCTTCCGCCGACCTGCCGCCGATCCTTATCGCCCTTAGCGCAACCGTTAATATTGCAGGTACCAAGGGTTCACGCAGCTTGGCCCTGGAAGACGTATTTACGGGACCCAATACGACCTGTTTGGCTCCGGACGAGATCATCACCGAAGTAATCATCCCTGATGGAAAAATGACCGGCAGTACCTACATGAAGTTCGGCCTCCGCGCTGCGGGCGCTTTAGCCGTCGCCGGTGTGGCCTCCGCTGTCTGTATCGAAAACGGTGTTATCAAGGATGCCCGTATAGTCATGAGCGCTGTTGGTCCGACACCGATGCGGGCCAAGAAAGCCGAAGGCTTCCTGAAAGGCAAGAAAGTATCTGACGATCTGCTAGCTGAAGCCGGTAAAATAGCCGCTGAAGAATGCAAGCCCATTGACGACTACAGGGCATCTGCAGAGTACCGCCGCAACCTGGTGAGCGTCTTTACCAAACGCTCATTGCGTAAGGCTATCGACGAAGGGCACGTATAAAGAAAGGAGGGATAAACAATGGCAAATGTTTTAACTGATACAGAAGGAAGAAAAAGCTACCTGGTTACTTTCACAATTAACGGTGACGAACACCAAGGATTGGTTAAAGCCAACACTCTATTCGTCAACTTTATTAGGGACGAACTGGATCTTACCGGTACCAAAAGAGGGTGTGAACTGGGTGACTGCGGTTCCTGCACCGTACTGATGGAAGGCAAACCGGTTAACGCCTGCCTGCTTCTGGCCGTTGAAGCAGATGGACATTCATTTACGACCATTGAAGGCCTCGCTACCACCAATAAGCTTGATCTTGTCCAGGAAAAATTTATTGAATATGGCGCTTTCCAATGTGGTTACTGCGCACCGGGCATGATCCTCTCGGCCAAAGCACTGCTTAACAGCAACCCCAAACCCACCGAGCATGAAGTAAGAGAAGCTATTTCCGGCAACCTGTGCCGCTGCACAGGCTACGTTAACGTTGTTAAAGCTATCTTGGCTGCTTCAGGTCAAGAAGTAGAACAAGAACATTAGTAAAGGGGTGAAAATAGATGAGCGTGAAGACCCAGATGAATGTAGAAGACAATGATTTACGCCTGCATTTTGAAAAAGAATATACCCAAATCAATAAGTCGGTACCGAGAATAGACGGCGTGGAAAAAGTAACCGGTGCTGGTAAATATGCAGGGGATCTCAAATTCCCCAACATGCTTTACGGCAAAATTTTGTACAGCCCCCACGCCCATGCCAAGATCCTGAGCATTGACACCTCAGAGGCTGAAAAAATACCCGGTGTTAAAGCTATTCTCACCGCCAAGGACGTACCGGACATGAAATATGGCATTAGTCCGGCCCGCTGGGATGAAAACATCTTTTGCATCGACAAAGTGAGGTATGTTGGAGACAAAGTAGCCGGTGTCGCCTGCGTTGATGAGGAAACCTGCTACAAGGCGATGAAAGCGATCAAAGTGGAGTATGAAATCCTGCCGGCTGTCCTTGACTACAGGACCGCTATGGACGAAGGCATGCCGCTCGTCCATGACAATTATAAAAATAACATCAACACTGAAATCCACCAGGATTTTGGAGATGTTGAGCAAGCCTTTAAAGATGCTTATTATGTGCGCGAAGACGTGTTTACCGGAGTACGTGCTTACCAGAACCCGATTGAACGCCACTCCAACGTCTGCATCTGGAAGGACGATAAGCTCACCATATATCCAAGTTCACAGTCCCCCCACTACTTCCAGTACTATGTCGCCCGCGAATTCGGTCTGAAAATGGGCCAGGTGCGGATAGTCCTGCCTTTAATCGGCGGCGGCTTTGGCGGCAAGCTCGAACCGTCCGGTCTGGAATTCGTCGGCTCAGTGCTGTCAAAAGTAACCGGCCGGCCGGTAATGATGTCCTATGACCGCCTGGAAATGTTCCAACATAACCGTGGCCGTCACCAGGGTACCTATAGAATCAAAACCGGTGTTGACAAGAACGGCAAAATCCTCGGCTCTCATACCTACTTCCTGCTGGACGGCGGCGCTTATACCGGTTTGGGGATTGCCACCGCTTACTATTCCGGGGCGCTGCTCCCCCTGACCTATCAGTTCGATAACTACAAATTCGACGGTTACCGGATCGCCACCAACCTGCCGGCATGCGGCGCCCACCGCGGGCACGGAGCTCCCCAGCCCAAATACGCTTTTGAAAGCCATTTGGACAACATAGCCAAGGCTATAGGTATGGACCCGCTGGAAATCCGCCTGATTAATGCGCGCCAGCCGAATACCACCACCGTCAATGGTTTTGGTATCCAATCCTGCGAATTGACAGCTTGCTTGAATAAGATTGCCGAATTGAGTGACTGGCGGAAGAAAAAGAAAGAAGGCCTGCCGGAAGGAAGAGGGATTGGTATCGCCACCGGTTCCTTCGTTTCCGGCGCCGGTTATCCCATCTACCGCAATGACTGGCCCTCTGCTTCCGCAATGATCAGGGTGAACGAAGACGGGACTTCAGCTACACTTTATTCGATGTCAGCCGATCTTGGACAAGGTTCCAGCACCGTCCTGTGCCAGATGGCGGCTGAAGCCATGGGCTACAAGTATGAAAATATGAAGATTGTTTGTGGTGATACTGAAACTGCGCCGCTTGATTTTGGAGCTTATGCCAGCCGGCAGACCCTGTTCTCAGGGTGGGCCGTCAAACGGGCAGGAGAGAAAATCAAGAATGACATTCTCGAGACGGCCGCCTTCATGATGGGCCTGCCCAACGAAGATATGGATTTAGATTGTGTTGATGGAATTATTTTCTCCAAGTCCCGTCCCAAAGTTAAGGTAACTACCTTTGAAGAAGCGGCAGCCCGTTACTTCAAGCTCAAAGGACCGCTTGTCGGGACAGGTCTCTACACAGTGCACCGTACCGGCGGTTATCATAAGGGCGCTCCTGTGGGCACGTCGCCGGCTTACAGCTTCGGTGTCCAGGCCGCTGAAATGGAAGTCGATGAAGAAACCGGCAAACTTACCTGCTTAAATTTCTGGGATGTGCATGACTGCGGTCAGGTGATCAACCCGAGACTGGTCGAAGGCCAGATCCACGGAGCTCTGTATATGGGTATTGGCGAGGCAATTTCAGAGCAGGTCCAATTTGACGACAAGGGCAAGATCGTGAACGGCAGCATGGGCGGGTATCTGATGCCGACGGCGCTGGATATGCCGAAAGAAGTAACTCACAAACTTGTTGAAAGTTACGAACCTGTAGCGCCATGGGGCGTTAAAGAATGTGGTGAAGGCTCAACCAACCCGACCATGGGCGCTTTCAGAAACGCTATTGCTGACGCGGTTGGCGCGAACGTCACTGCACTGCCATTAAATCCTGAACACGTATGGCGTGCAATTCAAGAAAAGAAAAAGGCAGAAGAAAAGAAATAAATAAGTAGATTGTTGAATTAAGATCCAGTTGAGATATGAGAGACGGATCCACGTCTCTCATATCTCAATTATAGTTGAGGATAACAATGGTTATTGTCCAAATGATTTATAAGGTATGGCTGTACTATTAAGATAATAGATAATGGATAAAAATATTTATTTTTTTATGGCTACTATACTAAATATTAAGATGTTATAGACTATGGTAATTTATTGTATGTGAAAAAGGCACTTTCAAGGTGATGAAATAAATAAGCTTTCAGACGGTTAAAGCGGAGAAAACGGCAAATTTGGCAAAAGCAGCATTCGACGGGTTGTTGCGTCGGGTGAGGTTGTAAAATTAGGGAAGCGCTGTGAAGCTTTAGGTTCATTTTGAAAAGCTAGAAAAATGAAGGTATGAAATGAAGGTATGATTGGAGTGCGTTAATATGATTGAAGAAATACTGCCTGATATCTATAAAATAGAAATCCCGCTGCCCAGGAATCCTCTAAAGTATTTAAACTCCTATCTTATCAAAGGCAGTGAACGGAACCTGCTCATCGATACCGGATTCAATCAGGAAGAATGCAGAAAGGCAATGTTTGAAGGACTTGAGAAATTGGAAGTAAATTTGGAACAAACGGATTTTTTTATCACCCACATGCATGCTGATCATTCCGGTCTCGTTACAACTTTAGCTACTGATCACTCTAAGGTATATTGCAGCGAGATAGATGCTCACGTAATTAATTTCGGGGTGTCAGGAGTTTTCTTTTCGGAAATGCACAGGTTATTAATAGAACATGGATTACCGTTACAGGAGGCCGATAAGGCTATTGAGGAACACCCTGCAAAAAAATATAACATGGGCAAAACACAAGTGTTTAATACTGTTAAAGATAATGACCTTATAAAAGTAGGGGATTATATTTTTAAATGTGTGCACACTCCTGGACACAGCCCGGGGCACATGTGCCTTTATGAAGAAGACAAAAAAATTTTGATATCAGGGGATCATATTCTGGATGAAATTACTCCGGTTATCGTGTTTACGATATGGGCTTCAAACCCCCTGAGAGATTATTTTAACAGTCTGGTTAAAACCGAACAATTGGAAACAAGCCTTACTTTACCGGCCCACAGGCGGATTATTACCAATGTCCAAAAAAGGATACATGAATTAAAGGAGCATCATGATATAAGGTTAATCGAGATATTAAATATTTTATTTAAAGGTGAAATGACTGCCTATCAGGTCGCTGCAAAAATGACATGGGATGTGAAGTACTCTACCTGGGAACAATTCCCGGTGAACCAAAAATATTTTGCAACGATTGAGGCGATAAGCCATCTTAATTATTTATGCCATAAAAATATGGTCAGGAAAACTGAGAAAGAAGGAAAATTTTTATTTGAGCTTATAGATGACTGAATTATCAACGTTTCAGGTTCATTATAAAAGAAAAAAAGCTCTTTAAAGGGGTGAAAAAAATGAGGCTGCAGACGATTAAAGTGGAAGAAGCGGTAGGGAAGGTGCTCAGCCACGATATCACCAAAATCGTGAAGGGGGAAGCCAAGGGAGCGCTATATAAAAAAGGGCACATCATAAGGAGAGAAGACGTACCCGAGCTCTTGAGGTTGGGCAAGGAAAATATCTACATCTTAGACCTTGAGTCCAGTGATATCCATGAGGATGAAGCCGGTATCCGCCTGGGTAAAGCTGTCACCGGCGAGGGTGTAACCTGGTCCGGCCCCAAGGAAAGCCGCGTGAACATGCACGCCGGCTGCGACGGGCTGTTGAAAATCAATATCCCCGCTCTGGAAGCGATTAACGAGCTGCCCGACGTGATTTTATCAACCTTGCCCAACAATACGGTGGTCAAAGAAGGCGAGCTGCTGGCGGGGACCAAGGTAATACCGCTGGTAGTGCCCGAAACAACAGTAACAACCGCTGAAAACATTTGCCGGCAGGCAGGCTGGGTAATAAAAGTGCTGCCCTTTCAAAAGCTAAGAGTGGGCGCCGTCATTACCGGCAGCGAAGTATATAAAAGGCGCATCCGCGATGGTTTCGGTCCGGTCATCGCAGAAAAGGTGGAGTCCTTCGGTTCAACGATGTTGGGCGTAGATTTCGCGCCTGACAGCGTGGAAATCATTGCCGCCAAGATCAACAAAATGGCCTCAGACGGAGCGGATATCATCTTTGTAACGGGGGGCATGTCTGTCGATCCCGACGATGTTACCCCGCATGCCATTCGGCTGGCGGGAGCCAAAGTGGAAAAATACGGCGCCGCCGCGCTGCCCGGCGCGATGTTTATGCTGGCCTACCTGGGAGATATCCCCGTCATGGGGGTACCAGCCTGTGGCATGTTTTTTAAAGTGACCATCGTGGATTTAATGCTGCCGCGGCTATTGGCAGGTGAACGGGTAACCCGTAGGGACATCGTGGCGCTGGCCTGCGGCGGGCTCTGCAGGGCCTGTCCCGAGTGCAGGTATCCCAACTGCACCTTCGGCAAAGGCTCGCACTGACCTGAAATAACTTTTTGCACGATAATTCTAAGATAAAGCCACTCTTGCTACCCCGCTAAATGCAGGTGCGAATTCATTCGCACAAAGGTTACATTAAACCACACAAGTCCGGCGCTAACCGCCGGGTGCGATTAAAATCGCGCCCACATCGTTTAGTTTTTATCTTCTCCTGGCGCCCCCAGAGCGGCATGCATTTCTAAGATAAAAATAAACCTGGGGAGGGGGTAATTAAATAATGGAAATAAACCTGCAGCAGGGGATAGCCGTGGTAACCGTCATAGGCAAGGAAAACCTTCCCGGCAGCCTCCTGAGCGCAGACACAGTAGCGGTAGAAGGTATGGTCTGCGGTGGCGCGATGGAAGTGTTTATTGAACCGGTAGAAGCATATAAAAAGGTTCAATGGGGGTGAAAGCAATGATTAAAAATAAACCACTGGTAGTAATAAGAGGGGCCGGCGACCTCGCCTCAGGAGTAGCTTACCGTCTATATAACAGCGGTCTGGACGTGATCATGACCGAAATAGAACGCCCGCTGGTAGTTAGAAGGACAGTGTCGTTTGCCGAGGCGGTATACGCGGGCAGGGTTACCATAGAAGGAATAGACGCCTGCCTGGCCGGTTCGGTGGAAGAGGCCCTGTCTTTGTTGGAAAAAAGGATCATCCCGGTGCTGGTAGACCCCGAAGCAGTCGTAGTAAAGCTAGCTCGTCCCGCAGTGGTAGTGGACGCGATAATGGCAAAGCGTAATCTCAATACCGCTATTGAGGATGCTCCACTGGTCATCGGCCTGGGGCCGGGCTTTACAGCCGGCGTTGACGTCCACGCGGTTATTGAAACCTGCAGGGGACACCGCCTGGGGCGGGTTATCTACAGCGGCAGCGCTATTCCAGATACAGGCTCTCCGGGCGCTGTTGACGGCTATACCCTGGAGAGGCTGTTGCGGGCGCCGGTGGACGGGGTTGTGACACCTCGCCTTTGCATCGGCGAGCAGGTGGAAAAAGGGGAAGTAGTGGCCCATGTTGAAACAACTCCGGTATATGCGGAATTGACGGGAATGGTAAGGGGTATGCTCAAAGAAGGGACCCGGGTTCCCAAGGGGACCAAGATAGGTGACATCGATCCGCGTGAAAATGCTGAATATGATACCATCTCCGATAAAGCTCTGGCTGTTGGCGGTGGGGTTTTGGAGGCAGTATATCATTTTCTAAAAGCAGGTAGATTCCCGTGAGATGTAATTATGGCTCGGGGGAAATTTCTGAGACAAAAGCAGGGAAGTTGTATTAAGAACTTATTTAAAAACCTGTGTCGATTTTAACCTAATGATAGATCTCCTTAAGCGATAATATATGGAAAGGGCTTGTGTGAATTCCCATGAAGGGTTTCCGGAAGTCCTTTTCTCTTTAAGAAGCGTTTGTTAACAGGAGCATTTCTATGCTCTTTTATCAGAAAATATAAAGAATTCTCAATGTAATTACGTCAATAAGTTACAATTAATAGATCAATTTCATTGATTTTTCAGCCTCCAAAGAATAAAAAGCTTTGTTAATGATTGAGTAAGTAAAAGCAGGGATACTTAAGACACTGTATTGAAAAAACGAAGTTCAGAAGAAAAATGCAATGCATATTCATTCCATTAATAAGTATAAATGATTAATTCAATCTCGAAAGTATATTTCATTTATTCATTAACAGGTGGTAGAATAAATTTAAAAGTTAGTAATTATTAAATAATTGCTATAGCATAGAACAACTTGTGCAAGTTGGAACATATCTTATTATTAATTAAACTACAAAAACACGAGCCACCTGGGGTGCGTAACAGGGACGGTTGCATATACAACGGAGATTCAGAGTAGTATCGAGCTGCTTGAAAGAAGAGTGTTTATAGTAAAGGTCAAGGGGGGTAGCTAATAAGATAACCTGAATGGCTCCGATTGGGCGAGTAAGGAGTAGTTACGGTGAAACATTTTTCTGGCTTTATCCTTAAGTTTTGCGTTATAAGAATTCCTTCTTACGGCACGAGGGACGGGGTGTACCGGAGAGTACCTTACTGGAAATGAGAAGAGTATTGGTAGAAACATCAGCGGAGAAGCGCCTAATGAGTTGTTGTATCATAGGTCTCATGGGATTAATCATGGATCATATTGAAGAAGCTCTGCTAGACTAACTTAGCCTGAGTGAAGCAACTTGTGATTTCTAGCCAGAGGTAGTCTTAAGTAAAGGAGAGTGTTGAAAAAATGTTCATGAGGGGACTTCGACAAACTACAGATGTTGATTACAAGTATTGGTCTCCGGCGGAAACTATGCCGCCGAGCGAGATCAAAAAACTCCAATATAATAGATTGCTTGAACAAGTCAATTATCTTTGGGCGAAAAGTTCTTTTTATCACGAAAAATGGCAAGAAAGCGGCTTTTGTCCTGAGAAATTAAAAACGTTGGAGGATATCAGGTATATACCCCGTTTGACGAAAGAAGAAATCCGCGAAAGCCAGGAGAAGAATCCCCCATATGGAATGATGTGCGTTCCCGGACGCGGGCCAATCATTCGTATAGGTATGACTTCAGGTACTACCGGTAGACCTGTGCTTATTCCATTTACCGAGGAAGATTACTTCGGAACTTATTTAGAAGGCCATGTGCGGAGCGCGTGGGCAGCAGGCGTACGGAAGGAAGATATAGTCCACGTTGCTTACGGTTTCACGCCTTTTATGGGACTTGCTTCCTCCTATGACTCTTGTGAGCATTTAATTGGAGCTTTAGTAGTTCCAGGTGGTACATGGGACAGTTCGTTACGTCTTACAATGATTGAAAAGCTGGGAATAACCGTATTGATGGGAACGCCGACATATCTTTTACATTTAGCGAGCGTTGCCGAGGAACATGGTATTGATCCCCGGAAACTGGGAGTAAGAATGATATGTACCGCCGGTGAACCTGGCGCAATGTCTGCGCCAAATACCGGTCTGCGTTTGGAAAAAGCATGGGGAAGTAAAATATATGATTATTGCGGAACTCAGGAGACAAATTGTATAGCGTGGTTGTGCGAAGAAGGAACAGCACATTTAAACGAAGATCTATTATATTTTGAAGTATTAGATCCTGAGACAAACGAACCGGTTGAACCCGGTGCTCCCGGAAAATTAGTGGTTACCGATTTGGTGCAAAAAACTCATCCTTGTATCAGGTTTGAAACTAGTGATATGGTGAGTGGCATAGAAACAGATACTGCCTGCCCGTGTGGAAGGACGCTCAGCATATTTAAGGGGTTTAAAGGGCGTGTAGGCGATATCATAAAAGTTAGGGGAGTTTGTGTATCCGTAGCGGGAATTGAAAATGTGATACGGGGAATTGAGGATTGTTCTGACAATTATGAGTACCATGCGTTCAAAGGTGATAACGGGATGGATAGGATAAAAGTGCGGATAGAGCCACAAAAAAATATAGAGACAGAACTGTGGGATAATATCCGTAAGAAGGTAGCTGAGGCCTTGCATAATGCTTTTATGATTAATATGGATGTGGAAGTAATACCTCCGGGGACACTTCCTGTATATAAACTGAAAGCAAAACGCTTCCGCGATCTTAGATAATAGGGAACCACGTCAAAGTTACACTAAAATGTTAAACGTATTAGTTCCAATGTGCTTCAATATTCCAGCTGAGTTTAAGTAAGGTGGATTAAGGTGAAAGGCTATCGTTTTAAACATAGATTAAGAGTTCGTTATTCCGAAGTTGATACCCAACAGATTGTATTTAACTCAAACTACCTCAATTATATTAATATTGCTGCAAGCGAGTATTTTTGTGAAGTACTTCAAATTGATCTATTTGAGCTTGAGCAGAGTGAAATAATTGATCGTGTTATCAAAAAGACAACCCTGGAGTACAATAAACCTGCAGCATTGTATGATTGGCTAAATATCTGGTGTAGAACAGTGAAAATGGGGAATACAAGCTTGGTTATGGAGTTTATTATTACTAGGGACGAAGAAGAGGGTGTATTACTCACAGCAGAAATTCTTTACGTAAGCTATAACCCAAAGATAGGAGCAATAAAGCCTATTCCTGACGTCCTTCGCCAAACCATTGAAAGGTATGAACATGGAGATAGTTACTAAAAAATTTTTTAATATTGTTAGATAAAGGGAAACCCCCATTTTTAGAAGTCTGTCATTGTAGATAACTTTACCCGGAAAGCAGGAGAATTATTGGAGAAAGGAAATAACACAAAACGCTCAGCTAATTCAAAAATAAGCCATGACAACATGGTTAGATATATTGCTAATGATTTAGTTTCAAGGGGATATAGCGTGCATGCTGATCATATTAATTGGCCAAAAGGGTCCTTTCTTGAACTTAACGGCTATGTACCAGATGTAACTGCTATAGATAACAATAATTCTCTAGTATTTGAAATTGAAACATGCTTAACTTGTAATAGTGAGCATGCAAAGGAAAAACTTACGGCTTTTGATAAAAAGGCTGGAACATATATCATTGTTCCACCTGTTTGCTCTAGGGATAACAATAACTATGATCCAGTTGCAGAAGTAAAACAAGTTCTTAAAAATTGGGGATTATTTTTAGTAAGGGTAGGAACTTGTGATCCCTTCACAGGAATAATAAATTACAACCCTTAGTTAATCGAAGTAATTTAGCCGGAGTCTGTAAAATAATTTGTTTAAACTTCTTGAGTGTATATATTAAAATGCTTTTAACGAGGTTTGTTTTAAAAGAAGGAAACAAGGCGGTAACAGTGGAAGCCATCTCTTGCAAAAAATTTAGGAGATGGCTTCTTCATCATATTGCGGCATAGGAAGAAACAGGGTCTACTTTTTTTATACCTGGTTTTATAATTTTAAGAGCTTGTCTATTTCTTCTTCGGTTAATATCTTGTAGCCTTCCATGCCATTGGTGAATTCATATTTCATTTCCTGGCCGTCAGTAATACGGACCTCCCAGACTTGTTCATCATATACATAAATCTTTGCTTGTAAAACTTTAAGGCTTTTATCGTAATGTAAATCCTTAGGTGTTATGACCAATTCCCCAAAAATTAACTGGGCGGAAGTTTTGAAGTCACCCAAATCCGCCATTGGACAATAATATCCCGTTTTCCAAGCTTTTTTCAAGTATTCGCGAAAAGGTTTTAGAATAACCTCAAAAGGTTCACTCTCTAATCGACACAACTCTTCCATCCGTTCCAGTCCCTCCCTACATGTATAACTAATAGTTTAGAGTATTAGCTAGCGTTGAATAAAAACTGACGGCTAATGTAAACAAGGCTTGGGACACGTCTCCGGATCATTCCTTCAATAGATCCTGCATTTGTTTTATGGCAAAAGCCTCATCTAACATTTCCTCCAATATATTACACGGGAATTCTTCACATTCAGAGCAATTGTTCGAGTTTTTTACCATATTACAGCCTCTAACTTCGCACTTTACGCAATTAAAGAAAATAACATCTGACTTGCACCCGAGACAGTTTATTTCTTCATCTTCAATACGCGTGCCATATATCTTGCTCCAGTTTTCGGCGGTTTGCTTTCTCAATATGTCGTCATTATTTACTGTAGCCTTGTACGCGTCGCAATCATTGCACATCAACCCGCAGTATGACATCAGTTTATCCATATAATTAGGCCTCCTAATATTGTTAAACTAATTATACAAATAATATAGGGCTTTTACTAGGAGCTATTAATTCGAAGTATGAATCGGAGTTATTGAGTCCAAGTATGAATAACAAGAAGATGCTTTCTTGTTAAAGTAAACAAGATAACGGTATGTTTTGTTGCCAATCCAAGGGATATCGGCACATATCTGGGCTAACAGCCAGTCGACTTCATTTAATCTCATAATTACAGACGGGTCTAATCCTTTACTCTGTTCGTCAATTTGTTTTTCCAGAGCCCTGAAGCTTTCAACGTCCCCTATGCCATCCTGGGGTATAGGAGATGCGGCTTTTGGTTTTCATTAACACTGTGTACTCTTTTTGATGCTTATATCATGCTGCCCTTGGTTACAAGGTCCTGATTTGCCTATTGCTGGCGCGAACTTCTATCAATTGGCCAGCAATACTGATGGCGATTTCAGCAGGAGTTTCCGCTTTAATGTACAAACCAATCGGTGCATAGATCCTTTTGATATCGTCTTGTGTAAACCCTTCTTCCTCAACCAGTTTTTTGTATATAGCAGATAATTTTGTTTTGCTGCCGATCATGCCTATATAGAGAGCATCCGTGCGTAAAGCCTGTACGAGCACCGTATAATCATACTGATGTCCTCTGGTCATGATTATGATATAATCGTTCGGTTCGATTTGCACGCTTGCACCGATATTGTTAAAATCGCCCAGATAGGTTTCTGCCTGCGGGAAAATTCTATTATTCGCAAATTCCGGCCGGTCTTCAATAACCATGCAGCGGAAGCCGATATGGGTTAATATTTGAACCAGATCTTGCGCTACATGTCCACCGCCAAATATGCAGACCTTGCCTGCCCGTACTAAAGGTTCTATATAATATTTCCTGTCGTTTTTTACAGTCAAAACACATTGACTGCTCAACAATGGCAAAATCTCCGTAGCCTTTATACTTTCGGAACCGTATAGACCCTGGTCTTGCATATATACGGCTAAACCCCATGCCACCTCATCCGTGATATCCATAATAATCCAGGAATTTACGTTCCAATGAAAAAGCTCGGTGATTAGTTTTAGAAGAGCGATGTTTTTTTCATCCCCGCCCTCAAAATATTGGAAATAAACAGTAACATCACCGCCACAAATCATCCCCAGGTCGGCAACTTGATTCGGCGAAAGATTAAAACCTTTGGAGTAGGACTGTTTGCTGGAGAGCACTTCCATAGCAAGCTGCTGGGATTCATGTTCTACGGCGCCGCCGCCTATCGTACCGAAGGATTCCCCATTTTCACATACGAGCATCCTTGCTCCCGCGCCTCTCGGCGTAGAGCCGGAACTGGCAATTATGCTGACCAACACAACGCTTTGACCTGATGAAATACGTTCATGCATCTTCTGAAACAAATTTTTCATTTTATCCATGTCCTCCCATAGTATTTTTACAATCTTAACATTAGCTATAGGCTAAAAATTTATATTAATTTGCATTAAAGCCGGAAAAGAGGGAGGCTTACTCTAAATTCATGTATGCTACGGCCCCGAAGGGAGGGATTGGCTGATTTTCTCCGGTCAATACCCATAGCACGGGGTAGGAGGGCGGTTCCTTAGGGAAGGTTGCATTTCCGTCGGTCAGGAAGATCATAAACGATGGGTCGATAGCGCGTTTTTCGACTTCCTGAAACAAAGGGCGGAAGTTTGTCCCGCCGCCACCCTTAAACTGCATCGGGACGCTCTCCGGGTCAAGCTCCTCGAAAAGTTGGACAGCCGCGTCACAGAAGGCGATATAGCCCTTGAACTCTGGATAGGAGAAGACTATACCTATCAACTCGGAGATGAACTCCTTGTAAAAACGCCAAACCGAACCGGAAGTATCAATGGCTACAACGACCTCTTCGATTCCTTCATTTCCAAACTCCGGTAGGAAGACGTAGTCGAAACGCCGGTCAGGCGGTATGAAGGTGTAGTCCGACCTAGTGGGCTGGACAAAAGAAGCCAAAGCCTGCCTCCAGTCTACCTTGGGGTACAAGAGCATGTCGATTAGCTGCTTCAGTCCACTGGGAAGGTGACCTTTTTGCTGGGCCACCTGGGCGGTACGCATCTTCCAGGTCGAAGCATCCTTGTTGGTGTCGTCAGACTCATCCTGGCCGAATTTGTTCTTACCCCACTTGGAATGGTCGTCCAGGACTTTACCACTGGGTTCATACGTCTCGGAATCATTTTGCCCCGAGAAGGAGATCACACCCGCACCGCTGGAATTTTTGTTGGGCGGGTTCTCCTCTTTTAGAATATTGTACACGGCTTCAGCCGTCATTTCCTCAAAACGTTCGTCTAATAGGGCGTCGGGCGGTAGAGGAAGTCCCTGGTCAGTGACGATTTGATTCACGACATAATCACAGGCCATATCCCAGAGCTTCGGGTCCCGGGTACTCCGCCGCCAGATATGCTGGAGGGCTGAATGCATTACTTCGTGGACCAGGTAGCTCATCAATAGTTTAACGCCGCCGGTATTGACCAGATCCTGTACAAACTCATCGTTGAAAGAGAGGGTAAAACCCTCCGTCCTCATCGACGGAGTGGACGGATCAACTTTGGGCTCCAGGTAGAGGGCCAGAGTACCAAAGAAGGGATACTTCAAGAGCATCTGAGTCCTGGCCTTGCCGATCCAATAGAGAGAATCTCGCACGATTGTCCCTCCCAAAGACTAATCATCTACGCTCACAAGGACATCAGTATGCTTGGCAAGCCAGTCACGAAAGGCAGGCAGGGTAACCAGGTCAGTCCGGAGATTGGCTTTCACAGCGTCACTGACCCCCAGTACCTGGTACTCGACCATCAGCTCGGAGATAAAGGCAAAGTAGTTCTTCAAGCGGTCAGGCGTCTTATTAATAGTCAGTCTGCTAATTAGGGCGCCGATACAGGCGTAAATCATATCGGGCGAATCCGGAACTGCTGTTGTCCTGCCTTCCAGGATATCTTCCGGGTCGGGCATCTGCTCCAACACCCGGCAAAAGGCGGTGAATTCGGTCGCAGCTCCTTCACCGACCGCCCCGCAGATAGCCGGGAAAGCCCTGTCCACCTGACTGAAAGAGGGAAGGATCTTGTGGACGAACTCCCAACTGCGCGGGCTGGGGAAAGCTTTAATCTCAGCTGCCTGATTAGGGAACATATAAAGGAGTTCCGGTCTGAAGTTTAAGAAACTAATCACCCGGTAATCAATTCCAGTGGGGATTGCCCAAAACTTCCAATCCTCCAAAGAGCAGGTAAGCTCAAAATGGATCATCCTGTTGGCCAGCGGCGCCGGCATCCGGTTGCTGACGCCTTTATCCTCAGCCCGGTTACCCGCAGCTACCTGGCGCCATCCTTCAGGCAGGATGTATTCGCCGATACGCCGGTCCAGGATCAACTGGTAGGCAGCAGCCTGCACAGCCCTTGGGGCAGAGGTGATCTCGTCAAAAAGGATAATGCCTTCTTTGCCGTCACGCTCGACATCGGGCAGGAAGGAGGGGGCAAGCCAGTCAGCCTGCCGGGTTTCTCTGTTAGGATAAGGAATGCCACGCAGGTCAATCGGGTTCAAGAGCAAGAGCCTAAGGTCGACGAAGCCCCAGCCCCTTTCTGCGGCTATCTGTTGAATAATACTGGATTTCCCGACTCCTGGAGGGCCCCATAACATCATGGTCGGGACTTCAGGATCAGCTAAAAGAATTTTTAAGTGCGCTTTTGCTTCAG
Organism: Pelotomaculum sp. FP; assembly: GCF_004369245.1. Taxonomy (NCBI): domain Bacteria; kingdom Bacillati; phylum Bacillota; class Clostridia; order Eubacteriales; family Desulfotomaculaceae; genus Pelotomaculum; species Pelotomaculum sp. FP. The sequence continues at coordinate 21,027 of NZ_QFGB01000028.1, forward strand.
AGGCAAACATTTTTACTTCACCATCCTAAAGTCCTAAAATGCCAATCACTTGATTAAATCAATAACCTGTTAACAGTGCCATCGCTTCATATAAATTAGCAATCTTTTTCTTGCTGGCATCATCCGGCATATTCCAGCCCTTTTTAATGACCAGGTAAGCTCCGGTAACCAGGATTAACAGTTCGCAATATTCCAGGTTATCAAATATCGCCGCCGGAACTTCCGCCGGAACATCGTAACCGCGGGGTGCCGGCACTCCCGGAAGCAAAGGGTCCGCCGGAACAAGGAACAAGTTACTGCTGGGTGCTGCCACTCCTTGAAGTAAAGGTGTTAGTCCCGGATTATCCACCTTAATATCATACAAATTCCCACTTTTGGTACTACAAGTACCATGAGAAAGGGTAAAACGCGGTGTCTGTGTTGCAACACTTTCGCAAATGGCCAGGTCAACCTCCGGTTCACCATTCACGATATTCTGTTTAATTACTAGATCATAAAGACTGCAGTTATGGTAACTATTGGTAATTGAACCTCTGTGGTCGTATACTTTATAAGAAATCCTGTGGGAAAAGCGAAGAGTCGACTTTAAATCCACGTTCCCGATATAGACACTTGGGTAATGGTAAGTCAGCATTACTTAAACCACCTTGTACTGATATAATGGCAGGGTTCTTGGATATAAGATCTTTGGCTTCAAGAAAAGCAAAGTAAGATTTATAGTAGAAGTCTTTGCTGTATTCCTGCTGGAACAATAATATTAAGATAGTAGCTTTGATATTCACAAATATCCAGGGTGGTGACTGCTGAACTATCATACTCTCCATATCTGTCTGCTAACCAACAAGGAAATCAGTAATCATTTGAAGGTAGGCTCTGATGGTATGTTGACTTTCCTTCTCTGATTGATTCCTCTTGGTATCCACTTACATCATATATACCCTCCATTAAACGCTTTGCTAATTGGTGCTGAATAATTTATTAAGAGAGTTTTTAACCGTGATCATATATTGGTCTTATGTCCATTATAGCATCTTGATGGATACCGTTTAATACATATTATCAATATAATTTATTATTAATTATAATTTATTAATAATTTATTTATATAGTTATTTATAAATACTCAACTTTCTTATGCGAAAATTGAAGCCAGCCCTCAAAAAATGCGGGACAGACAGTTGTTGCCCCGTTAATACTGGTATAGCGTCTAATAACATCGAAGGCACCCACTGGTACGTGACCTGGGTGCCCTTGAGTTACTTTTTCTGTTCAGCACTACATGCGGAAGGCTTGCGGTCCTGGTGAAACATAGTTAACCGATCGCTAATGCATAATGTTGTCCCTGGATAGTAACACGGTAACAAAAATTGGATTTTGTGTTCATAGAAATTACATGTTTATCTGTTTCCTGTCTTTCAAGCAACTGCCGGTTACACAGAACTAAAAGATGTTGCTCAAGCTCTGCAAAAGATGAGCATAACCCTTCTACCTCAATTTGTTCTGCTGTCATCCAGCCATCGTCTGACTGTTCAAATGCAGATATTAATAATATGTTTCTAATTCGCTCATCGGTAAGTTTCATTAACAACAGCTCCTTCTTTAATCAATACATTAATTGATACATTCTTTAACAATACACAAAATCCTTCCTGTAATAACAGTACGTAATATTAAACTGAATTTCGAATCAGAAGACCAACGGGTATTATAGACCGCATCGGTGGGCCCCATTACTTTCAATCCAGGGGAGTACATTTCACACAATTACGCAGCAATAATTCAATAATTATTAATTGTTAGCCCCGGTAACTTGCCGGGACTTGTTTTTGTCCGGTTAGGTGTTTATGATATTACTAAAAATAAGATTTACAACTAATTAATGGGACTAACCCCAGCACGCCAAGCAACCTGTAGCCCGAATCCTGCAGGAGGGAGCAAAGCACGTTCCCGGCATTATAGCGTTAGGGGGAAGAAAGCGAGGCAAAAAGAATGACCTACGAGGAAAAAATAAGATCCCTGGCCGAGTATCTAAAAAAGCCCGGGCATAATTTTGCCTTTACCGGAGCCGGCGTCAGCACTGAAAGCGGCATCCCCGATTTCCGCAGCCGTGGTTCCGGCCTCTGGGAAAGGGTAGACCCGATGAAAGCGGCGTCACTGTCGGCGCTCCGGCGGGAGCCGGCTCAATTTTACAAGTTTTTCATGGGGGTCTGGGAATCGTTTGCCGGCGCCGAACCAAATGCCGCCCATTATGCGCTGGCCCGACTGGAGGAAGAAAAACTGCTGGCAGGGGTGATCACGCAGAATATCGACGGGCTGCACCGGGCGGCGGGCTCACAAAAAGTTTGGGAGGTACACGGACACATGCGCTCTTGCCGCTGCCTGGATTGTTCCAAACCCTACCCCTTTAACGCTCTGCTCGACCAGTATCGCTCCGGTACCAACCCTCCCCGCTGCAGCCAGTGCGGCGGTATGCTGCGGCCGGATGTGGTGCTGTTTGAAGACGCCATGGGAGAATACTTTTATAAGGCTTACCATGCCCTCTCAGGCTGTCAGTTGCTTATAGTAGTAGGCAGCAGCCTGCAGGTGTACCCGGCTGCTTCGCTGCCGGAATTGGTAAAAATCCTGGTTATCGTCAACCGGGAGCCGACTCCCTGGGATGCACGGGCCGGCCTTGTCATTAATGAAAAAATGGCCGGACAGGTCTTCACCGACCTGATGAGCGTATTGGGTTTGGATTAGGGGTCGGCCGTAGGCCGTAAGGCCTAAGGCGTAAAAATATTAATTTGGGACGTGGGAATTGGGACGTGGGATGTGGGAATACGTGATATCTAAAAAAATGACCCTATAAGAAAGCAGGAAAGTTTATGCCCTACGCCTTACGCCCTACGCCTTTTTGGTATGTGGCATCCCTGACGGGGGAATGTTAAAAAACGTGCAACAGATTAGGGGAGTCTAAGGAAAAAGCAGAATAGTATGAAATAAGAATGGAATAAGGAGGGGTTACCATAATACCCTTAAGAGACAATATCCCTTCCAGCACTTTTCCCATCGTAAATGTCCTTCTGATTATCATAAACCTGCTTGTGTTTGGATTCGAACTATCACTTGGGCGAGACCTGGACTATTTCATCATAACCCATGCTGTAATCCCGTCTCAGCTTGTGGAAGTGGGTTTGACCTTAGAGCAGCTGGTGCGGCTGACGACCACCATGTTTCTGCACGGGGGTTGGCTTCATGTCCTTAGCAACATGCTCTACCTGTGGATTTTTGGTGATAATGTTGAGGACCGCATGGGACATTTTAATTACCTGGTGTTCTATCTTATCAGTGGTTACTTGGCTTCACTTGTTCATATTTTCGTGGACCCGGTTTCCAATTCCCCTTTGATCGGCGCCAGCGGCGCTATTGCGGGAATATTGGGAGCTTACTTGCTCCTTTACCCGCGCGCCAGGGTGCTGACACTGGTTTTCATAGTTTTCTTTATCCAGATTATACCTATTCCGGCAGTAATTTTCCTGGGGCTCTGGTTTTTCCTGCAGCTTATGAGCGGAACAGCCGGCTTGTCTGCTCAGGCCGTCCAGGGCGTAGCTTTCTGGGCTCATATCGGTGGTTTTGTCGCCGGAGTGGCGCTGGTTAAGTTTTTTGCGGGGGGAGAGCGCGTGAGATATTAAATGCAATAGGTAAATCTATCCTTTATCAGCGCTGGCTTCCAGGAAATCCGCAAGGCCTCAGAGCAGGCTTCATTTACCTGAAGGATTGCCTCCTCTGCTGTCGAATCTTCACCATGAGGCGGAGGTGATATAATGATCAAATATCAGTGCGACTGCGGCAATGAGGACCCGGGCGGTTTTGATGTTTATGTATCACAGAGTGAACTATGTGATATCCTTACGGTTGTCTGCAAATACTGTGGTGATATCAGAGAAGAATTAGTGGCCAGCAATAAGGACTCTATTATGCTGAAAATATAAATTGTTTTATGATATTAGCTGAACCACCCAACAGATGGGTGGTTCAGCTGTTTTCTTATGATACAAGCCGGGTCATAAGGGTTGCCAGGACCTTTCTTTCTTCAGGTCCTGCCACGTCCCACAATTCTTTTATCGCTTTCTGCTCCGGGTTTGCGGGGGGTACACTTTCGGCCAACAAATCTCCCGCCTGTTGGGCCAGTGAGCTTATTTTTTGTTTGGAAATCCCGAGCCCTTCGGCAAATTCCACAGCCTGTCCCAAAGTCTTTTTCCAGGTATCCCAGTCGGTGTTCGATAAGTTTACAGGGTTTAACATAAACAACACTCCTTTACTTTCTATTTAAAAGTTATTTTTCACCGCAGGCTCCTTTTTATTCATTTTCTGGAATACAGGCGGCGCAATACTGTAATTTCCATAAAAGATTTAGCGTCATGTGGAAGGCGGCCTGCTGTAAGACCATCCTTGTGTTATAATACAGGAAATAAAAGGCGAAAATATGAGAAGCTAAACACTTCTTGTTTGGAGCGTGTAACTTATATGAGTGTTTTTATCCTGGCTTTGGAGACATCCTGTGATGAAACATCGGCATCGGTTGTGGCAGATGGTACGGAGGTCTTGTCTAATATCATCTCCTCTCAGATAGATGTGCACCGTAAATTTGGCGGGGTTGTTCCTGAAGTGGCTTCACGCAAGCACCTGGAGTTGCTCAACCAGGTAGTGGGGGAGGCGCTTACCGCCGCCGGCCTCACCCTTGACGATCTGGGAGCCGTGGCCGTGACATATGGACCCGGGCTGGTCGGAGCTCTTCTGGTCGGGGTTTCTGCCGCCAAGGCCATAGCCTACGGGCTGAATATACCGCTAGTGGGAGTCAATCACCTGGAAGGGCATATTTATGCCAATTTCCTGTGTGAGCCAGGGCTCGACTTCCCTCTTCTGTGCCTGATCGTTTCGGGCGGCCATACCGACCTGGTTTACATGGCCAAACACGGTGATTGCCGCGTGATCGGCAGGACCAGGGATGATGCCGCGGGTGAAGCGTTTGACAAGGTTGCCCGGGTCATCGGTCTTGGTTACCCGGGCGGTCCTTTGATCGACCGCCTGGCACGGGAAGGTAACCCTAAAGCCATAAGCTTGCCCAGAGCTTATCTGGAGGAAGGCAGCTTGGATTTCAGCTTTAGCGGTCTCAAATCAGCTGTTATTTACACTCTTCAGCGTGCAGAGCAGAGGGGGGAAGAGATTAACAAAGCTGACCTGGCGGCGTCTTTCCAGGAAGCCTTAATCGACGTGCTGGTAGACAAAACCTTTACTGCGGCGCAAGATACAGGCGTTTCTACAATTCTCCTGGCCGGAGGGGTGTCCGCCAATTCCAGATTGCGGCTCGCCATCACCGAAAGGGCCGCCGGCAGTAATTACCGCATGGTGGTACCTCCTCCTGTACTCTGTACGGACAACGCCGCCATGGTTGCCTGCGCCGGTTATTATAAATTGCTGAGAGGCGCCACAGCGCCTCTTACCCTTAACGCTGTGCCCGACTTGAAACTCGGAGAGGAAAGGTACGAGGGTAATTTTAAGGGGAAAATACTTCATGGTTAGATCGAAAAACATAGAAAATTTGGGACGTTTGTCCTAAAAACAGGGGTTCTGTGGATGACTTATTCTGTGGATAATGTGCATAAGTCTGTTAATAACTTATAATACAAGGGGTCTTCTTGTGGGTGAAATAAATTCGGCAGAAAACTCCATCAGGGACTGCGTTGTTGATGGAAATATTTTACCTCTTACCTCAACGTGCAACACTCGCTGTGTTTTTTGCTCGCACCGCTTTAATCCGCCTGAGGTCAGGGTGTACCGTATTCCGCCCAGAACTCTTGCCTCCATAAAAAATGCGCTGCCTTTTATTGACCCGGCGCGGCCGATTGTTATCGGGGAGTCGGTTACCCGGATTATTGAAGGTGAACCTTTTACACACCCGGAGATAGCCGGAATCCTTCGTTTGCTTCGCTCGGCTTTCCCCCGCACACCCGTCCGCCTTACCACCAACGGCATTCTCCTCGATGAGGACATGGCGCATCTATTGCGGCGCCTGGGGAATATTACGATCAACCTTTCTCTGAATTGTATGGGAGAGCTCAACAGGAATTTCTTATTAGGGGACAATCAGGCCGGAGCCGCGGTCAACAGTGTGAGATTGCTTAAGAAATACGGGATTCCATTTCACGGCAGTGTTGTTGCAATGCCTCACTTGACTGGTTGGGATGATCTGGAGAACACCATCAGATATCTCTCCTGGCATGAAGCAGAGACACTGCGGGTCTTCGAGCCCGGATTTTCCAGGTTCGCACCGCCGGAACTGCAATTTAGCCGGACGCTCAGGGCTGAACTGGAAAGTTTTATCTCCCGCCTGCGTAGGATAATAAATATACCCATTATCTCCGAGCCGCCTTTTATTGGCAGCCTGGAGGCGGAAGTAGCGGGGGTGATCGCCGGTTCACCTGCTGCCAGGACCGGCTTAAAGCCGGGGGATGTGATCATGGAGGTTAACGGTTCCGGTGTCAACTCCAGGGTCCAGGCCTTTGGGAGGATCCTCAAGGCTGCGAACCCTGAAGTGGCTGTAAAGAGGGGAAGTGAGCCGCCCATTGCTTTTTGCATCCGCAAAGACCGTGGTGAAAGGTCAGGGCTGGTCATGCACTATGACCTCGACCCGGGGTTGATCGATGATATGGCCAGGGTGGCCCGGCGGCGCAGTGCCCGGACCGTTCTGCTGCTAACCTCACAACTGGCCGCTCCGGTATTGCGGCAGGGTTTGGAGCGATTCTGGAAAGAAGGGGCCGATGTCGAAACGCTCGAGGTGGAAAACCATTTCTTTGGGGGCTCGATCCGGGCGGCAGGGTTGCTTACGGTTGGCGATATGGGTGATTGTTTAAGAAAACACCTGGCCGCAAGTACCACCGGCAAGCCTGATTTAGTCCTGCTCCCCGGTTTGGCCTTCGACCGGACCGGCAGTGACCTGACCGCAACACCTTACACCCGGCTTGAAGAGGAGTTCGGGATTCCAATGGAGGCAATATGAGGTGTTTTTTTGTGTCAGTGACACTACCCGGCAGGGAACTGAAACCCTTCTGTTGAATACTAAAATACTATTAAAAGGGGGTAGAGGGTATGAAAGTCAGGCAAATATCCATCTTTCTGGAAAACAAGTTCGGTCGCCTGGCCCAAGTAACCAGGGTGTTGGGGGAAAATGGCATTAATATTAGGGCTCTGTCAATTGCTGATACTACCGATTTCGGCATCCTCAGGTTAATCGTGAACGAACCGGAAAAGGCATACGGAGTACTTAAGGATGCGGGGTTCACTGTCAGCGCCACCGATGTGATCGCCGTAGAAGTAGCTGATACGCCCGGCGGCTTGGCCGTAGCGCTTGAGGCTCTGGAGAAGACGGGGATAAATATCGAGTACCTGTATGCCTTTGTACAAAAGGCCTCCAGCGCCGCCCTGGTAGTTTTCCGGGTAGAACAGGTTGACGAGGCCATTAAAGTACTCCAGCAAAGCGGTACCCGTATCCTTAGCGAAGACGAGGTTTATCAACTGTAGTCTTTTCCCAATTATCGGCGCCGGTTCAAAAGAGGTTATGTTAAGAGGTTATGTTAAATAGAATAATTAATGTCGAGGAGCAGTGCGGGTGTTAAAAGGCATAATTAGAGGAGACTTGCTGAAACGCAGGCGTGCTTTGACCCCCGGCGAGGTTGCCAAAAAAAGCAAAATGGTCATCGAGCGGCTGCTGGAGATGGAAGAATACCGGAAAGCGTCAACTATAATGACCTATCTGCATTTTCGTAACGAGGTCGAAACTGACGGGTTGATCCGTCAGGCTATGGCGGACGGCAAGAGAGTTGTTGTCCCGGCAACTGACGCATCCCACCGGCGTATAATACCGTCACTTTTGGTGAAATATCCGGAAGACCTTGCGCCCGGGCCGTTGCAGATCATGGAACCTAAGGCGAGCTCCCTGCGACTTTGCAACCCGGCATTAATCGATCTTGTGATAGTCCCCGGCGTGGCGTTCGACCTGGAAGGAAACCGGTTGGGTTATGGCGGCGGATTTTATGACCGTTTTTTGCTTTTGATCAAACCTGAAGCCGTATCCGTTGGCCTTTCATTTGAGCTTCAGGTGCTAACCCGGCTGGAACGCCGTCCTCATGATGTACCCGTTAACTATCTGCTGACAGAAGACCGGGTGATTGAAATCAAGCGCTCTTAAGGTTGAACTAAATAGAATAATATGGCCCTAATTAATGAATAATCTAAACCATAATGAACAAAAAGCAATATTGGGGATGAAGGTACATCGTCAATGCTGTAGAGTTGTATTGTTGACATAACACCAAGACTGTGGATTTGACATTTATACATTAATATGCTACCATAGTTTAAAATTATTTAAATATTTTAAAAAAAGAAGCAGCTGAATCGAACAACGATAGGCTGGCAATTTTTTGCGTGTGCAATTAATTGCCGGCTTTTCTATTTATACCCTTTAACTTTAAATAGTTAATATAGGCGCACCCCCTTGTTAAGGAATCTTGATAGAAGTGTTTTTGTGTTTTTCCGCTTACAATTCAAGGCATTCATGGGGTATAAATCCAACCATGGGTCTTTCAGCTAAAAGAGCTTGTTTTTAGTTGATGCCTAAGAAAGGTGGTGGTTAAGGTTTTCATATGGATTACCGGGAGGAGGTGAAGCGCGCAGGGAAAGTAAGGGTTTCTTTCAGCATGTTTGAGTGTCCTTATCTCTACAAGTTTAATGTTGTTTCAAGGGGAGTTGGTAGAGTACACCGGCGCAAGTCTATGTTGATCTTGTCAATGGTGGAGAGTAGCTCGTTTTTTTAATCTAATATTATTATAAGGGGGTTCATCTATGGCTAATCCTCCCGCAGTTACAGTCTGCCTGGCGGGTAACGTCGGCAGATACAAATCATCTTTACCGGTTGGACAGCTCTTGTTGCGCGGCATCATGGCCGGCGCTTATATCGCGGTCGGGGCCGCATTGTGTACGGTTGCCGGAACTGGAGTCGCTCCTTTACTGGGCGCAGGATTCGCAAAATTCATCGGGGGCGCAGTCTTCCCGGTAGGCCTGATTGCCATCGTGCTCACCGGTATGGAGCTCTTTACCGGCGACGCGATGTTAGGGCCTTTGTCTGTATTGCAGGGTAAGATCGGCTGGGGCAAGGTTTTAAATAACTGGCTCTGGGTTTATATCGGCAACTTAATCGGCTCACTGGCTTACGCTTATATCATGGTTTGGGGTCCCTTTACTCAGGGCGCATTGGGCGCCGCCGAGCCCAATGCTTTCGGGCTCAACGCGGTGGCAATCGCAGTGGGTAAAACGCTGGCCTACAAGTCAGTCGGCAGTATCGGTCTGTGGTCATGTTTCCTGGCGGCTATCGGTTGTAACTTCCTGGTTAACGTAGCCATCATGCTGGGTATTACCGCCAAGGAGTTCATCGGCAAATTCTTCGGTATCTGGTTCCCGATCATGGCCTTCGTTGCCACCGGCTTTGAGCACTGTGTGGCCAACATGTATTTCCTGCCTACCGGTCTCTGGATCACTCAGTTGTTCCCCGGCCTGGTGGACAAATCAACAACAGCAGCGAATGGAACAGTCACCTACTGGAGTCCCCTCCTGCACAAATTTGGTGGGCTGACCTGGGGTGATGTGTGGCTTTGGAACATCATTCCCGCTACCCTTGGAAACATCGTGGGCGGCATGATTTTCGTCGGCTTCGTTTATTATTTCGCCTTCCGTAACGAATTCCCGGAAGATCTAATGAAATAAGTATTATGGTTGCAGGCGCTTATATCTAGCGCCTGCAACTGGAGTAAGACGGCTTCAATGTTTGACAAAAGGGCGGTTTTGAAACTGCATGGCGGCAATATCCCTGCATTTTGGAACGGCTTTTCCCAGTTATTATCTATTGTGTATTAAACAGACATTTCTTACTCGGAAAGGAGTATTCTCAATGCGGATGTCCGTACCGGCCTGTATCAGCTTGGGTTTGGCTACGGTTCTGGTAATATTTTCGTATGCGGTTAATCCTGATCCGGCCCTCCTCCGCACAGCGCTGCCGATGCTCGGTTTGTTGGCGGCTATTCCGTTAATTCTTAATCAAATGAACATGCGCCAGGCAGACCGGGTGGATATGCGGGATTTCAAACTATACCCGATCGGGGACTTAACAAAGTTAGGCGCGGGAACTCCGGTACGCCTGCAAGGCACCGTGGAAGCGACTGCGCTAAAATGGTTAAACCGCCCAAATTTTCAACTTAAGGATAACAGTGGTAAAATCAAGGTCTTTATGTTTGCGGCGCCGCGTGAGAATATCAAGATAGGGGACCGGGTGGAAGCGGCAGGAAACCTGCGTTCCTTTGGGGTGAAAAAAGAAAAAATCGTATGGGGTGTTAAGATTCAGAAATTAAACCGTTAAAAGCGAATCGAAAGGAGGAACAGCTATTGTCAGCCTGCGCCTGTGGTGAAAAAGTGGTATTAAGCCATGAAGAAGAGTTTATGAAACTGTTGGACAAGTACCGTAATTACAAAGGGGGTCTCATCCCGGTACTGCAGGGAGCCCAAGACATATACGGATATCTCCCGAAAGACGTACTGCAGTCAATCGCCAAGGAACTGAATATGCCGTTTAGCAAAGTATACGGGGTGGTTACTTTTTATGCCCAGTTCCACCTCAAACCGCGCGGCCGCAATATAATCCGCATTTGTCTCGGCACTGCCTGTCACGTGCGGGGCGGCGCTAAAATACTTCAAGCCGTTCAGGATCACCTTGGAATTAAGCACGGGGAAACAACAGAAGACCTTCGTTTTACCCTGGAGACCGTGGCCTGTATCGGCGCCTGCGGCCTTTCGCCTTGTATGATGATTAACGATGATACGCATGGCCGGCTTAATCCCAAGGCTGTTGGGGCGATCCTGGATACTTATGAATAAGGGGGTGGGAGAGTATGAATAATTTAAACGATTTGCGTGCGAAGTTTCAGGAAGAATACAAACAGAAGCTCAGCCGTCCCCGTATTGTTGTAGGTCTGGGGACGTGCGGCATCGCCTCCGGCGGTGGAAAGGTAATGGAGGCCATTAAAGAAGAGGTTGCAGCCCGTGGTCTGGATATCGATATTGACTTCACCAGCTGCATCGGTATGTGTTACCGGGAACCGATGGTTGAAATAGCCCTGCCGGGCACTGCCAGTGTTGTATACGGAGATATTTTCCCGGATAAAGTAGCCCAGCTGCTTGAGAGCCACGTCGTGAATAAGACGCCGGTGTACGAGTGGGCAGCCATCCAGATTCCCGGCGAGGCCACTCCTTACGAAGGCATTGACATAATGGAACAATCCCCTTATTACGAGAAGCAGGTCCGTTCAGTTACCTCCCGCCTCGGCCGGACAAACCCTGAAAATATTGGTGAATACATTGCCACCGGCGGTTACGAGGGGCTTGAAAAAGCTCTCGGTATGGAACGCCAGGCGGTCATTGATGAAGTTAAGAAATCTGGTTTAAGAGGCCGTGGCGGCGGCGGTTTCTCCACCGGCATGAAATGGCAATTTGTATATAATGCCCAAGGTGATAAGAAATATGCCGTGTGTAACGCTGACGAGGGTGACCCGGGCGCATTCATGGACCGCAGCGTGCTCGAGGGTGACCCGCACGCAATACTGGAAGGTATGATGATCGCCGGTTACGCTATCGGCGCCGACGAGGGGTGCATCTACTGCCGGGCTGAATACCCGTTGGCCATCCGCCGGCTCAACCTGGCCATCGCCCAGGCTGAAGAGCTTGGCATATTGGGTGAGAACATCCTGGATTCTGGCTTCAACTTCCATATTAGAATCAAGGCCGGCGCCGGCGCCTTCGTCTGCGGCGAAGAAACCGCCCTTTTGAATTCCATCGAGGGTAAGCGCGGGATGCCGCGTGTCCGCCCGCCTTTCCCTGCCAATTCGGGTTTGTGGGAGAAGCCGACCTGTCTTAACAACGTGGAATCTTACGCCAACGTACCCTTCATCCTCAGGAACGGCGCCGAATGGTACGCGGCCATGGGTACCGAGAAGAGCAAGGGCAGTAAAGTATTTTGCCTGACCGGTAAAGTAAACAACACTGGTTTGTGCGAAGTTCCCATGGGCATTACCTTAAGAGAAGTTATCTTTAACATTGCCGGCGGTATCCAGGGCGGCGGGACGTTCAAGGCTGTGCAAAGCGGCGGGCCTTCCGGCGGCTGTCTGCCCACATCAAAACTGGACCTTAAGATTGATTATGAATCGCTGACAGAAGCAGGTTCCATGATGGGTTCCGGCGGTCTGGTGGTCATGGACGAAACCACCTGTATGGTTGACGTGGCCAAGTTCTTCTTGAATTTTACCCAGAACGAGTCCTGCGGCAAATGTACCCCGTGCCGCGAGGGGACCAAAAGGATGCTTGAGATCCTGCATAGAATCTGCGACGGTCAAGGTGTTATGGAGGACCTCGATACCCTGGATCGGCTGTCCACTGTGATTACAAAATCAGCATTATGCGGGCTTGGACAAACCTGCGCGAACCCGATTATAAGTACCCTGAGATACTTCCGTGATGAATATGTGGCGCACATCGTCGATAAACGTTGCCCGGCCGGAGTCTGCGCGGCCCTCTTGGTCTATACAATCATTCCGGAGAAATGCACAGGCTGCGGCGCATGCTTGAGAGCCTGTCCGGCCTCGGCCATCACCGGCGAGAAGAAACAGCCCCACTCAATCGATCCGGCTGCCTGTATCAAGTGCGGCGCCTGCATTAACAAGTGTAAATTTGACGCCATAGTCAAAGCGTAAGGGAGGGGGAAAATTGGCTAACGTAACCCTTACCATCAATGGCAAAGAAGTGACTGTCCCGGCTGGGACCAGGGTACTGGACGCGGCCAGGGAAGCCGGTTTCTTTATTCCCACCTTCTGTCATGACCCGGAAATCCCGGGTTATGGTGGTTGCCGCATATGTGTTGTTAATGTTAAAGGAGCACGTTCGTTGATGGCTTCCTGCGTTACGGAAGCTACCAACGGCATGGTGGTTGAGACGGAGTCACCCGATGTAGTGGAAGCACGCAAGACCATTCTCGAACTCTTGCTGGCCAACCATCCCATGGACTGCCTGACCTGTGACAAAAACGGAGACTGCCGGCTGCAGGACTATGCTTACCGCTACGGCGTCGGGCAGTCGAGCTTTAAGGGTGAGAAGCACAGCTATCCTCTTGACAATTCAAACCCGTATATCACCCGGGATTTGAATAAGTGCATCCTGTGCGGCAGGTGTGTGCGCACCTGCGCCCAGGTGGAGGACCGCCAGGTCATAGACTTTGCCTACCGCGGCTTCCAGACCAAGGTGGCGCCGGCCATGGATACCAGTCTGGCTGAATCCATTTGCGTATCCTGCGCCCGCTGCGTGGCGGTGTGCCCGGTTGGGGCGCTTACCTACACCAACCTGGCCGGTAAAGGCCGGACCTATGAAATTGCGAAAAAACAGGTTACCTGTTCGTTCTGTGAGTCCGGCTGCCAATTTGATCTCAACTATAAGGGCGACAAGGTTATCGGTGTGACTGCAAAAGCGCCGGGGCAAGGGCGACCGCTCTGCCTTAAAGGACGGCTCGGTATGGAGCTGCGTTACAGCGACCAGCCGCTTGCTCCAATGCTCAAGAAAGACGGAGAGTTTGTTGAAGTATCCTGGCCGGAAGCACTGGAGCTGGAAGATGTACTAGCCAAGCTCAAAGAGCTGGAGAAATAAAGATTAACTGCTTAACTCTATAAATGAACTCCGAGCCATACTATCTAAACCAACAGGGCATGATAGCTGGCCGATAGGGTTCAGTGGGAAACTGCTGCGCCTCCCGCAATTTGGAAAGGAGTGAAGTTCTTAAAGGGAGGTTATTAATGGTGGCAACAGTTACGCTTACCATAGACGGTGTCCAGGTCACGGTGCCGAAAGGTTCCACGGTCCTGGAAGCCGCAGAGAGTGTGGGTATCTTCATCCCCACCTTCTGCCATGACCCGGAACTCAGCAAACCTGGCGCCTGCCGTATTTGCGTGGTGGAAATACCAGGCGCCCGCAACCTGCCGGCCTCCTGTGTGACCGAGGCCACCGAGGGCATGGTTGTATACACCGCCTCAGAGGCGGTATTAGAAGCGCGCAAGACCAACCTGGAACTCCTGTTGGCCAACCATCCCGAGGACTGCCTTACCTGTAACAAGAACGGTGAGTGCAAGCTGCAGGATTACGCCTACTATTATGGGGTCAAGGCCGGCGCTTTCCCGGGGGAAAAACACAGCTACCCGATCGAAGATGACAACCCGTTTATCGTGCGGGATATGAACAAGTGCATCCTGTGCGGCAAGTGCGTCCGGATGTGCCAGGAAATTCAGGGCAATAACGTAATCGACTTTGCTTTCCGCGGTTTTAATGCCATTGTCACCCCTGCCATGGGCTCGACCTATAGCGACACGGATCTATCCAACTGTGTCTTTTGCGGCAACTGCGTATCAGTTTGCCCGGTCGGCGCCCTAAGCGAAAAAGGGATGCTCGGCAAAGCCCGCAAGTGGGAAATAGAAAAAGTAACCACGACCTGTCCTTACTGCGGTGTAGGCTGCTCTTTCGACCTTAATGTCAAGGACGGTAAGGTTATCGGGGTCACCTCAACCGAAGGTGATGTCAATGGGCGCGCCCTGTGCGTCAAAGGCCGCTTCGGTTACGGGTTTATCAACCACCCGGACCGTCTGAAGAAGCCTCTGATTAAGAAGGACGGTAAGTTTGAGGAAGCTACCTGGGATGAAGCTATCGCTTTGGTGAACAAGAAGTTTGGCGCGGTTAAGGACAGCTACGGTCCGGAAGCCATTGCCATCCTTTCCTCCGCCCGCTGCACCAACGAAGAAAACTATTTAATGAACAAACTGGCGCGCGCAGCGCTCGGTACCAACAGTATCGATCACTGCGCCCGTCTCTGACACGCTCCTACTGTCGCCGGTCTGGCGGCAGCATTTGGAAGCGGCGCTATGACCAACAGCATCCAGGAAATTGCCGATGCTGACTTTATCCTTACCACCGGGACCAATACCACCGAAGGACACCCCGTCATCGGCATACAGGTCAAAAAAGCCTTACGAAAAGGGGCCACCCTGGCTGTGGTTGACCCCCGTAAGACTGAAATAGCCGGTTTGGCCAATTACCACCTGCAGATTAATTCCGGCTCCGACATAGCTCTGTTAAACGGCCTGGCCAACGTGATTATTGCCGAGGATCTCTGGAACAAGCAATTTGTAACAGAGCGCACCGAGGATTTTGAAGCGCTAAGAGAAACAGTTGCCAAGTACACGCCCGACTATGTTGCGGAAATAACCGGCGTGCCGGCAGAAACCATCAAGGAAGTAGCCAGAGGCTACGCCAAGGCTAAAAACGCCACTATTCTCTACACCATGGGTCTGACCCAGCATATCTGTGGTACGCACAACGTCTTTGCCGTGGCCAACCTGACCATGCTCTGCGGCCAGATCGGCAAGGAGTCCAGCGGGGTTAACCCGTTGCGCGGCCAGAACAACGTCCAGGGCGCCTGCGACATGGGCGCGCTGCCGGCCTTCTTCCCCGCCTACCAGCCGGTGGCTCTTGAGGCGAACCGGACCAAGTTCTCGTCCGCCTGGGGTGTTGACGAGCTCCCGTCCAAGCCGGGCTTAACTGTCGGTGAAATTATCGACGAAGCAGGTAAATCTGTAAAAGCTATCTACATCATGGGCGAGAACCCGGTCCTGTCGGATCCTGACGCCAACCATGCCGCGCACAACCTGGAGTCGCTTGATTTCCTGGTAGTGCAGGACATCTTCCTGACTGAGACGGCGCAGCTGGCCGATGTGGTCCTGCCCGCGGCAAGCTTTGCCGAGAAGGACGGCACCTTCAGCAATACCGAGCGGCGTGTCCAGCGCGTACGCAAGGCAGTCGAGCCGCCGGGAGAGGCCAAGCCCGACTGGGAAATTATCTGCATGGTTTCTAATGCGCTTGGATATCCCATGAATTACGGCTCAGCCAGTGAGATTATGGAAGAGATAGCCAAAGTCACCCCGTCCTACGGCGGCATCAACTACGCCAGGCTGGAACAGGGCAGCCTGCAGTGGCCCTGCCCGACACCCGAGCACCCCGGCACCAAGTTCCTCCACGCCGGCAAATTCGGTCGCGGGCTGGGCAAGTTCCACCCGGTGGAGTATATTCCGCCCAACGAAATGCCCGATGAGGAGTACCCGCTCATCCTCAGCACCGGACGCAGGAGATACCACTACCACACCGGTACCATGACCCAGCGGACCGGCGCCCTGGAGGTATTCTACCCGACGGAATACCTTGAGATTAACTGCATTGACGCTGCCAAGCTGGGGATCGCGGAAGGCGACAAGGTCAAGGTTACCTCCCGCCGCGGTGAAGTGGAACTGGCTGCCAAAATTACTGAAATTGTAATGCCGGGTATGGTGTTTACCTCGTTCCAATACCCGGATGTGCCGATCAACAAGTTAACCAACGCGGCGCGCGACCCGATCTCCAAGATTCCCGAATACAAGGTCTGCGCGGTGAAGGTAGAGAAGGCAAGTTAAGTATTACTTGAAGAAACCGGCTCCCATATAATACGGGAGCCGGTTTCTTTTTAGATTTAGAGATCTCATAGTGTGTTTGGCGGTAAACAATGTTTGAAGTTAGCAATTGTTCTGCTAATAGTAACTGTTGAAGGAAATATTCTTTCTTTCAGAATGGTTAAATGTAATAATATGTCGATAAACAAACTTTTAACTTAGGAGGAGAAAAAATGATTAGAATTCCGGTTGAATCAAGTAATTTAGCATCAGTAGGATATGAGAGTGAAACATTAACTCTTGAAATCGAGTTTATTAAGAGTGGTATTTACCAGTATTTTGGTGTACCGGAAGAAGTTTATAATGAATTGATGAATGCAGGCTCCAAAGGTAGTTATTGTAATCAATATATTAAAAAGGCAGGTTATTCTTATATGAAAGTTAGTTGATTAAATAAGAGTTATTTTATAATATTTCCTTTTGGGTAAGATTTATCTAACATAATAATCTACTGGAATCAGTCCTAATTTTAGGAATCAGAAAGTTTCAATAAAGGGCATACAGCAACTGAAAAAACTTTTGCAGGAAAGCTGGTTTAGGTTAGCGAATAAGACAAGAACAAGTAAGGATTTCTGAGGGAAATAATGATTGAGAAAGATTTTGACATCCCATTTATTTCTGATTTAGCCCTTTATGAAAAACAAATCCAACAGAATTATCGCCCAATTATTGCAGTACATAAATGGTTTGCCAGACGCCCCGGCACCTTATTCCGGGGGCTTTTGTTGTCTGAGTTTGTTGAAGGTGCTTTAAAGGATAATTTTTATAAGGCACACACCTTAAAAGGTATTAAAATAGCTGATCCGTTTATGGGTGGGGGGACACCGCTAATTGAAGCCAATCGGCTTGGGTGCGATATTACCGGCTACGATATTAATCCAATGGCGTATTGGATCGTTCGCCAGGAGATTGAACATCTTGACCTTGAGTCATATCGTAAGGCGGCAGTTGATCTTCAACAACGACTGGAAAATGAAGTTGGCTCCTTTTATAGAACTATTTGCATGGAGTGCGGTTCTCCAAATGCTCATGTCAAGTATTTCATCTGGGTAAAAACACTAAAATGTGATGAGTGCGGGAGCATTTATGATTTGTTGCCTGGGTTTTTGCTTGCAGGGAATCAGCGCCATCCAAAAAATGTGATCATTTGTTCTGCTTGCGGGGAATTGAATGAGGTGGAGGATAGGAAACAACCTGGTTTTTGTCATGCTTGTGGTGTGGTATTAAAAATTAACGGGCCGGCCACTCGCAACCGTTGCGAGTGCCCTCATTGTGGGAAAATAAATATCTACCCTAAGCCTTTAGATGGCGCTCCTCAACATCGTATGATAGCAATAGAGTATCACTGTCCTTTATGTAAGCCCAACCATCAGGGCAGGTTCTTCAAAAAACCGGACCGGGAAGATCTAGAGAAATATGAGATAGCTTCTGAAACTTGGAGACGATTAAACCCTAGCTTTGTTCCTGACGATGAGATCCCGCCTGGTGATGAAACCGACCGCCTTCTAAGATGGGGTTACCGGAGATACCGTGAGATGTTTAATGAGCGGCAGTTGTTAGGTTTGGAATTAAGCTGCCAGGCTATTTCTGGACATTCTGAGGAAAAGATTCGAAATGCATTAGCAACAAATCTTTCTGATCTGCTTCGCTACCAGAACATGCTCTGCCGTTACGATTCTATGGCACTGAAATCACTTGATATATTTTCAATACATGGCTTTCCAGTTGGACTGATGCAGTGTGAGTCCAATCTGCTCGGTATCCCGAACGGTGAAAAAGGATCAAACATTGGAAGCGGTGGTTGGTCTAATATTATTCTTAAGTATGATCATGCTAAAGCCTACTGTGCTAATCCCTTTGAAATTCGGCATCAAGGCGGGAGAAAAGTTCAAGTAGCGATCAGAGGAGAATGGATTGGAGAACACCGTAACACTTCCATGTCACCGGAAGATAGAAATGTTGCGCTTCATTGCTGCAGTTCAACCTTCATTGATTTACCCCCCGAGTCTCTTGATGCTGTAATAACCGATCCACCTTATTTTGCCAATGTACAGTATGCTGAATTGATGGACTTTTGTTATGTATGGCTGCGCCGGTTAGCTATAGATACTAGTGGAGTATTTAATAAATCTTCCACAAGGGACATAGAAGAATTAACCGGCAATATTACGATGGAACGGGGACTTTCACATTTCACCGAAGGAATGGCAGCCATTTTTGCAAAAGTGGCGTGTTCGTTAAAAGAGGGGGCACCTTTAGTCTTTACCTACCATCACAATAAAATTGAAGCATATTTACCTGTTGCAGTTGCAATCCTTGATGCTGGACTGACTTGTTCTGCCTCAATCCCCTGTCCGGCAGAGATGGGTGCTTCTATTCACATTAACGGGACAGGTTCATCAATAATTGATACGGTTTTTGTCTGCCGCTCAACTGGTACAGTCCCACGGCGTACCATAGTATCCAAGTCCCAAGAAATAGCTGAATTGGTTAGGGAAGATTTGGAGCTTATTCTAAAAGGTAACGTCAAGTTAACGCATGGTGATATACGCTGCATAGCTTACGGTCATCTTATCCGTTTAGCTGTTTGGAACTTACGCAAGAATTGGGATATAGATGTGTCAGCATCAGAGAAGATGAAGGTGGTGGCACAGGCTATAAATAAACTCGGGGGTTGGCCTTCTATTGAAAGATTTTTGTCAGATGTCTTGGCAAACGCTCCCTGTTATCAAAGTTTAATAGCTCATGAAAAACAAGAATCTTATGGAGGAGAAGAAGATGAAATATCCTTTTGAAGTGCCGTTCACCTTTATTGAAGCCAATCCAGATGTATACATTTCCGCTGTCTTCTCCTGCCTTGAATCAGAGTTCCTGGTACTGCCTAAAGGCAATGGGTTTATCGACTATACCGTATTTGAGACAGGTTATGAAGTATTAAAGCGGGTAACAAACGGGTTCCAAAATATCGCGCCGGTCCCTATAACAAGGGCTGCTTTTCAAAATCCGATGATTATTATCGTATTAAGGGCAATGCTTGGATTTACTCCCCCGGAATGGGCTTATGTAACTACACAACGTACAGGTATCGAAATAAATCAGGGTTTCGTTCGAACTTTAGACAGAAATATTCGCATGGCGCCTTTGACACCATTAGGTAGCGGTCTCATTAAAAAAGAACGAGTGGAAGCTTTAATAGAAACTGCTTGCCAGTTACTTAACTCGCCGGTTCCGGAAGTTGAATCGGATAAAATTCATAGATTAGATAAGGCAGATACAAGCGCTGGCCCATCTGCTATAAGAACGATGTCAAGTATGGGGGTACCTTATGCCATGCTTTTATATGAACGATTCTTGGGGCGACCTTTTGCCGGACACAGGGACTCAGTTTCCGAATTGATTGGCGATAGTCTTGAATCGGCCATTGAAGAGGTATTAACCAAGGCCGGTGTTAGTTACAGGAAAACAAAGAGGGCGGAACGGATTGCAGGATTTGACCAGGCCCCGGATTTTATAATACCGAGTGAATTTAATCCTCAGGTAGTTATCGAGGCTAAGATTACTGAAGATGACGGTACGGCGCGTGATAAAGTTACTCGTGTGCAACATCTTGCCTCTATTAGTTTAGCAGGAAATCCAAGAACCCCTAAGTTTGAAGTTATTGCTTGTATCGGTGGGCGTGGGTTCGGTGTCCGTCGTGAGGATATGAAAAAGTTATTGATTGCTACAAGAGGTAAGGTTTTTACACTAAAAACACTGGACGCCCTTGTGGAATTTACAAGGTTGAGCGAATTTAAAACAAAATAACCTGACCAGTTTTATTTTTTTGTTAATGGAAGGGAATTAACAATTATTGTTGAAATTGAATATCATCCCAGCCGCCAGGCTTAAGCAAAGCCTGGTCTTCTTATGTTGTATGGAGAGTGGGGATATGTTACATTGAATACATTACCTGGCAAGGATGATATTGATTTATTCCTAATAAAAGTATCAGTTGTATTACACCAGCAACAGTTTATGCTTTAGCTATATTATAAGGTGTGGGTGTGTAAAATAAATCAGCGGGGATTATGGACAGCCTTTTCACAAGCTGGTTATGGTTTGGTGTAACTTCCAGATTAAAAATGGTAAGGGAAATTTGTAAATGGGAAAAGACGAGCTTCGCCAATTGCTGGATGATGTAAAGAATAATAAGGTTGAAGTGGGAGAGGCTTTAAACATTCTTAAAGACCTACCTTATGAAGACCTGGGATTTGCCATGTTAGACCACCATCGTGCTCTGCGCAAGGGCTTTCCTGAAGTTGTTTTCTGCCAGGGCAAGACCGTGGACCAGGTCGCGCGGATTTTTGATGCCCTCTGTGGGGGGCGCCGGAGCATCCTGGGTACCCGCGCCACCAAAGAAGCTTTTGCAGCGGTGCAGGGAGTTTATCCTGACGCCGTCTATCATGAACTGTCGCGTACCATCGTCGTACACCGCGGCGAGCCCCCGGTAAAGAAAGGCAACATCCTGCTCATGAGCGCCGGAACAGCTGATATTCCAGTGGCCGAAGAGGCTGCCGTTACCGCTGAAATAATGGGCAACCACGTGGAGCGCGCTTATGATGTCGGCGTTGCCGGTATTCACAGGCTCCTCGATAAACTGGACTTGATCCGCTGGGCAGATGTAATCATAGTTGTCGCGGGTATGGAGGGCGCCCTGGCCAGCGTGGTGGGTGGGCTGGCTGACCAGCCCATTATTGCAGTGCCAACCAGTGTTGGGTATGGAGCCAGCTTTAACGGGCTTGCCGCGCTTTTATGTATGCTTAACAGTTGCGCCACTGGTATGTCCGTGGTAAATATTGATAACGGTTTTGGCGCAGCCGCTATGGCCAATGCCATTACCCGGATGATTGAACAAAAAGTTGGCGCGGCCCTCATGGAGGTTGAGGAAAGTAATTCCCCATCCGGTACCGGGCTGCGTGACATAAAGAGGGCGAACGTATGAAGATAGCCTATTTTGACTGTTTCTCAGGGATTAGCGGGGATATGTGCCTGGGCGCCTTAATCAGCGCCGGGGTTGATTTTGATATTTTAAAAGAGGAGTTAACCAAGCTTTCTGTGCAGGGATATGTCCTGCGTTGTGAAAAGGTCAGGCGCAGTGGTATAACAGCGGCTAATATCTTTGTGGATATGCTGGATGAGCCACAGCCGGAAAGGCGTCTTGCAGACATCAAGCAGGTTATCGACAATAGCGAACTGCCTGAAAGGGTAAAGGGAAAAAGTAAAGCCGTCTTTGACCGCCTGGCTATAGCGGAGGCGACTGTGCACGATACCGCGCCGGAGCAAGTCCAATTCCATGAAGTAGGCGCCGTAGACGCTATTGTGGATGTTGTAGGTACGGTGCTTGGTCTTAGCTTGCTTGGGGTGCAGCGGGTATATGCTTCACCACTGCCCATGGGCAAAGGTTTTATCAGATGCATGCACGGGATAATCCCCTCACCAGCCCCTGCAACCCTTGAAATTTTGCATGACGTCCCTATATATGGGGCAGGTATTGAAGGCGAACTGGTCACTCCAACCGGGGCCGCCCTCATTTCCACCCTGGCGGAAGCTTTTATTGATATGCCGGCGCTTGTAGTGAAAAAGGTGGGCTATGGGTCCGGCAAAAAAGTGATGGAGCGCCCAAATATATTGAGGTTGATTGTTGGTGATAAACATGACCAGCAGCATCATCACCCTCATGAACACAAGCATGGTGAGAGCAGCCACCCGCACCAGCACGGGCATTTACACACGTAGCCCCGTGCCCAAGACAGTCAAAAAATATATGTCAAGGGACCTATTATCAGGTTATTCCGGTTTCTTGGACGCGCTGTCCATTAAAGAACAGCGCGTCCAAATTTCCTTTTTATGCATAAATATTCCCACATTGTAAATAATAGCTGCGAATAATATGGAAACAATTTATCAGGAGGGAACACCATGGAACTCAGTGCTCGTAACAATCTAAAGGGCCGCATCAAGGACATTAAAACAAATGAAATTAATGCCGAAGTGCTCCTTGATATAGGCGGACAGGAAATGTGTTCAACAATTACAGCTGGTTCAGTGAAAAGGATGAACTTAAAGGTTGGTGACGAAGTAAGCGCGCTAGTCAAAGCAAGTTCTGTAGTAATTGGTAAATAGATTCCTTCTTAAACATCCCAAAAGCCCTTCATTTGACCTATATTAAATGAAGGGCTTTTGTATACCGCGTTCATCCTGTAATAAAGGGGAATCGACTCATTCTGCAAGCGCTGATGGTATGTTTGGCGCCGCTTCAGTTTAACACTGAAATACCGGGCGGCGGCGCGCACAAGGGGTTATTAAATATTGATGCTTTGGTCATAGCGGCAATTTTAGGCTTGTAGTGGACTTCATATTTAATTCCTGTGTCAAATGGTCAATTTCATGTTTCACTGAGCGAAATTTGTGTAAAAGCTCCTGTGCGAGTGGCGTTAGTCTGGTTCCTTCGCCTACCTGTGTGTGGATCAGCAGGATTCTCCAGCTGTCTTCCACCGTCTTAATTTTACCCAGGGCCGAGCGATAGGATATCCCCAATTCCCTTGCAGTCTGGACCATCGAGCCGGAGAAGTCAATGTGCGTCAATATAGTATAAAGGACTTCATCGAAAACTACCCCATTTTTTTCCAGACAAAGCTTACTGCCGGTTTTGGAACCAGAGTTTGCTTTGTTGGATAAATCCTGTAAACGGGTATACTTGTGTTCAGCTGGACGGCTTGCCGCCTTTGTGTTGTCTGGTAACGCAGTATTGGGTTTAATTGAGTCTATCAGCTTAATTGTATCTATTGGGCGGCCTATTTTTGTTTCAACTTTCTTTTTGATCAACTCAGCTTGCTTCAGTTTGCGAAGTATGGCACGGCGGGTCTTCCTGTCGCGGCCGTGCTTTTTGAGTAGTGTAGTAAAATATTCGCTGATGGAAATAATTTGCTGGTTCATCACCATTTTGTCCGCTAGAAAAATCACGTCTGATTCTGAAAGCGGTTTGCTTTTAGAAACCTCTTTGCTCAAATTGACAGCAGAAATCTCAGCGACCTGGGGATAACTCATGTCTGCAAGAAGCAGCGAATTAGCCAGGGCGCGCTCCTTATGACAGTGGACAACATCATGCAGCAAGGCTCCGGCAAGAATTGTATCAACATCCAGAAATGCGCCTGCTTTATTCAAATGATTAGTCAATGCCAGAGCAAGACCTGCTACTAGATAGCAATGTGCCTGAAAATACGGATTGACTCTAATTGTTTGTAAAATTTGACAACATGAATCAAAGGTGATAGCTGCTCGATTGTTCAGGTGGTTCAAAAGGAAACGGCGATCTTCCTGTGTGTTCATGTCCAGCCGAACGGCTACGTCCGTAACCTCCACATCTACAGCATCATGTTCCAAATTTTTTAATAGTCCCTTTAAACCATCAGGGTAAGAAGTATTCACGATCGTATTTATGTACTTAGCTGAAATAAGTTTCGGGTGTCCCCGCAGGCTATTTATAGCTGGATATATAATGCCCGGTTTACCTGCTGAGTGGTAACGGGCAAGTATTTTATTCACTGTGGAAGCACGGACGAGGGGGTTATCCGCAGGCAGGATAAAGAAAGCCCGTACCTCCGCTTCCAGAGTCTTAACTCCTTCCTGCACCGAGGAGTACATACCCTCATTGAAATGGTTATTAATAATTATTCTGACGTCGTAGTTTTTTAACGCGTCTATAACTTCAAGCGCCCGGTAGCCTACCACTACCCTTACATCGGAGATCCCGGCCTGAAAAAAACACCGTACGGCATGTTCGACAGCAGTAAAATCTCCGAGTTTTAATAAAGGTTTGAATTCCCTCATCTGAAAAGAATAACCTGCAGCGAGTATTATGGCTGCAATTCCGTCAGCATCACAAATCACGGCTATTTCGCCACCTTATATTTAAAACAATGGACAGTTCTAATGGAAAAGACACATAACATAACATAACATAACGCTAAATGACGTGATATAAATATAATAAGATATAATTTGGTTGCTGTCAATCTACTCGGTAAGCTGTGCGATGAATATAAGTTATAGGTGATTTTTTTATGCGTGAAATAGCCAGGACATTGTGTATTTTGTCAAATCGACCAGACTTTACAGTCAATAAAAAAGACCGGTCAACCGGCCTTTAAGTAACTATTTTACTTGATTTGAATTATACTTCAGCTACAATTTTGCCTGTTTCGGTCACATCATAATCCCCCAGTCCCAGGAGTTCTTTTTTGAACTCATGGGACTGTATTATTTCAAGTACAGCTTGGAACTGGGGCTTGTCCGCATCTTCTTTCTTCATCACCAGTTCATAGCGTTCTTTTTGCAAGGGCACAAAATCGATCCCGCGAGCTTGCAGGGACACCTTTTCGATGCCCAGGCCCACATCGGCTTCCCCCCGTGCGACAGCGCTCGCCACGGTAAGGTGGGATAACTCTTCTGTTTCATAGCCGTTAATTTGGCTGCTGTCCAATCCCAGGAGCCGGAACTGCTCGTTTAATAGGACCCGGGTGCCGCTGCCCTTTTCCCGGTTTATGAAACGTATTCCTGGACGGGTTAAATCTTGCCAGCTCTTGATCCCTTTGGGATTGCCCTTGGCCACATAAAATCCCTGCATCCGGCAGGCTAAATGTACTATTAACGTTGGAATACCGGGAAGCAGGCGGCGAACGTAGGGGATATTGTACAGATCCCTTTCCCCGGCCCAAAGATGGACTGCGGTCATGTGGACCTTTCCCTGGTAAAGAGCCAAAAGGCCGTTAAAGCTTCCCACATGGTGTCTGAGAGCGCCGACTCCATTTGGATGCCGCTCCAGGTGGCGGGCCAAAATGTCAAGAAGGACGTCCTGGCCGCAGATTACGATTCTTTGCAGATTAGAGGACGGTTCCTCAATATCCGGCGCTGTTGCAGGAAGTGAACGGGCAGCGGCGGAGTATGGCGCCGCCGTTGACTCCAGCTTTTTCCCCAGGTTTTTATAGGCTTCAACATCTTTCTGATCAACCCGAATCTTACGGCCAACACGGTAAGCCGCCAATTCTCCCCGTTTTATCAATTCATATACTGTATTCTTGGCAATTTTTAGTGTGCTTGCTACTTCTTCGGGAGTTAAAGAAGAATCTTCTTTCACAGGTATTCCTCCACCAGCTATTCTGCTATTTATTATATCTTATTTTTATTAATTTGATAATTATTTTTTGTAGTGTCAAATTTGTTTTTACGGGGTGGTAAACAGTTATTTAGCAAGAAATTTCCTTAATGTTAATAAACTGAGCTTATAAACGAGATTTCCTAATACTGGCTTTAAGATAAAGAGTGTTCTTTGTAAGGGGCTGAATTATTAAAAATTAATGATACGTAATTTAGCTAGCCATATTGACAAGCACTACGGATTATTTTATTATTTGGTAGTAGCATTATGTTTAGTATTGTATGGTGTCATACGGTATTGTAATGATTACAGAGGGGAGTGTATTAACTAGCTAAAAAATGATTGATAAAAAAGTGAGCCGCATTTCATGTTGTGTCATGTTATGATGTTTTTAACATAATACATGCATCCCTGTTTGGAGTAGGTAATTATAATCTTTAGTATAACAAAATTTACATATTAGGAGAGAAGAAGCCATGAAAAAAATATTAATTTTTTTAGCGCTCATGTTATTTGTTGTAGCAGCTGTTACGGGGTGCGGCGGAGAAAAAGAACAACCGAAAACTGAATTAAACGTTTCGGCGGCTGCCAGCCTGACGGATGCTGCGGGAGAATTAAAGACAATCTATGAAAAACAACATTCAGATGTGACTATTACTTATAATCTAGCCGCCTCCGGCACCTTGCAAAAGCAGATTGAGGAGGGCGCCCCGGCAGATTTATTTATATCCGCAGGCAAGTCCCAAATGGATGCCCTGGCCCAAAAAGGCCTGATTGTGGATGCTTCCCGTAAAGACCTGCTGGGGAACGAACTGGTACTGATAGCCGGGAAAGACAGCAAGCTTACAGAGTTTAACGGAATGACCGACGCGAGCGTTGAAAAGATCAGTATCGGTACACCTGAAACGGTACCTGCCGGCAAGTATGCAAAAGATACTTTAACTGCTCTTAAGCTCTGGGAGCAGCTTGAACCCAAAATGGTTCTTGCAAAGGATGTGCGCCAGGTCCTTACCTATGTGGAAACCGGCAATGTGGATGCAGGGCTGGTTTACCGCACCGATGCAGCAACCAGCAACAACGTTAAAATTGTAGCCGCTGCTCCTGCCGGCTCCAGTGCGCCTGTAGTTTATCCCATGGCGGTAATCAAAAGCACCAAGCACCAGAAAGAGGCCGAGGCATTTGCAGCATTTCTGACGAGTGACGACGCAGTTAAGGTTTTCGAAAAATATGGATTCAAAGTCCTCAAGTAGTAATTTATGATGTTCTTGCAGCAAATCGACTGGCACCCGGTAATTCTTTCTATTCGGGTGGCAATAATCGCAACGATTGTCGTTACATGTCTTGGATTGCCTCTAACCCGGTTGCTGGCTCGCAGAGAGTTTTATGGCAAGGATGTACTAGAGGCGGCGATAACGCTGCCCCTGGTGCTGCCGCCATCAGTCGTTGGCTACGGCTTGTTGCTGCTAATCGGCAAAAACGGCCTGTTGGGCAAAGCTCTGGCTGATGTGGGCATTACTTTCGTATTTACCTGGTGGGCGGCCGTCCTTGCTTCCACCGCGGTGGCTTTCCCGCTGATGTACCAGAGCGCCAAAGCAGCTTTTATGAGCGTGGACGTTAACTTTGAGAAAGTGGCCAGGACCCTGGGTGCAAGTGAACTGAGAATATTTTTTACGATTACGCTCCCACTGGCCTGGCCGGGTATTCTTGCGGGCCTGGTGCTGACCTTTGCCCGCGCCCTGGGTGAATTCGGCGCCACTTTGATGGTTGCCGGCAACATACCGGGCCAGACCCAGACTATTCCAACAGCCATATATTTTGCAGTGGAATCGGGAAATAATGTCATGGCCAGAACTCTGGTCGGAATCATTACTATATTCAGCTTTCTTGTTATATTCTGGGTAAATCGCTGGGCTAAAAAGCAGAATTATTAAGGTATTAAAGGTGATTATATGTTAGAAGCCAGCCTGACCAAAAAATTGTGGCATTTTACCCTGGATGTGCAATTGAAAGTTGACAACCAAATTCTTATTCTTCTGGGACCTTCCGGTTCGGGAAAGACCACCATTTTACACCTGTTGGCAGGTCTTTCGAAACCAAATGAGGGGCTCATCAAAATAAATGATCGGGTCTTATATTCCTCGGAAGAAAAGCTTAATATCTCTCCGCAATCCAGGAACGTTGGCTACCTGTTCCAGGACTACGCCCTCTTCCCCCATATGACTGTCAGACACAATGTTTTTTATGGCCTGAAAAGCAAAAATTGCAAGCAGGACAGAGCAGCTATGGACCCGGTGGAACTTTTAAATTCCTTTGGCGTCGGGCATCTTATCGACCGGTATCCCAGCCAGCTTTCCGGTGGGGAGAAGCAGCGGGTTGCTCTGGCCAGGGCTCTGGTCGTCCGTCCCCAACTACTGTTGCTTGACGAGCCGTTCAGCGCCCTGGATAAGAATACCAGGATAAGTCTCAGGCATGAAGTGAAAAAACTGCACAGCCATTGGCAGATACCGTTTATTTTGGTTACGCATGACGAAGAAGACGCACAATTCTTAGGGGATATAACTGTATCCCTAGAAAAAGGGAAGTCCATGGACAGTTCGCTGAATGCGGTATCGTGTAATTAACGCGAAAGAATTATTTTTGTTACACTAAGGAGATGGATGGTTTGGTGAAAAGGTTAGTGCAGGTTCTTGCAACAATGTTTCTATCCTTGCTTATGGCTGCGCTGGTTACCGGGTGCGGCAAGCCTTCCGGCCCGTCTGCAGGAGGAGAAGGGAGTACTTCGCAGGCGCAGGGGAAAGCGTCGTTATTTGCCTATGTTGGAGCCAACCTTAAAGATCCTGTAAGTGAGCTGGCGCAAGCTTATGAGCAAAAAACAGGTGTCAAGGTAGAATTAACTTTTAATAATTCAGGGGCGTTGTTGAACCAGCTGGAAACAATGAAAAAAGGTGATGTTTATATGCCCGGGGGCATGCCTTTTGTAGAAGCCGCCCAGAAAAAAGGCTACATTGAAGAGATTGCTGGGCCGATTGCCTATCACACCCCGGTAATTGTTACACCTAAAGGAAATCCGGCGAAAATCAGCAAAGTCCAGGATCTGGGCCGTTCAGGCTTAAAGCTTGTTATACCGGATAAAGAGGCTACCGCAATAGGTAAAACTGTTTTTAAGACCTTTGACAAGCTGGGAATTACTGAAAGCGTCGAGAAAAATTCACCTACCTATGTGGAGAGCCCCGCCAAGGTAGTGGCTGCGATTTTAATGGGCCAGGGGGACGCAGGTATTGTTGAATATAGCAACACGTATAAAAATCTGGAAAAGCTTGATGTGGTAGAAATCGATTCTGCCGTAAATATTGTTGATCAAATTCCTTGCGCCACGCTTAATTACAGCAATCAGAAAGATCAGGCCAGGGATTTTCTTGAGTTCATGAAAAAAGAAGGTCCCGCAGTTTTTGAAAAATATGGCTTTAAGACAAAAATTTAATACTGTTTTGAAAGTATATTCAAAAAAACCTGACTTGCATAACCACTGCCTAAAGGTTTTTGAACAATATTTTTAGCACGGGTAAATTTATATGGTAAAGCTGCGTATTGGTTTTTTTCAGGGAATTTTCTGGCTGGTTTTTATTCTGATTACAATTTTTATGGTGGTAATGGTAGGCGGCCTGTTGTTTTATGGGGAATGGGCCGCTTTTCTTTCCGTAATTCGGAATCCGGAATTTCATTTCGCAGTCGTGTTCACACTGTGGACGTCGCTTCTCGCCACCGTGCTGGCTGCTGTCGTTGCTGTTCCCTGTGGTTTTATTCTTTCCCGCTATCATTTCCAGGGGAAAGCCTTAATCGATGCGCTGATGGATATTCCGATCGTGTTACCGCCGCTGGTCAGCGGGTTGGCGTTGCTGATCCTGTTTGGCCCCGTTTTAGGAAATACACTTTCCCGCCTTGGTCTGGACGTTGTATTTTCCTCCCGTGGTGTTGTTGTTGCCCAGTGGTTTATTGCCACGCCTTTTGCCATTAAAACCTTTAAGCAAGCTTTTGATGCCATTGATCCCCGGTTGGAAAATGTGGCGCGCACACTTGGGTGTTCTCCAGCGGATGTATTCTTAAGGGTGACTATGCCTCTGGCAAAAGGCGGTGTTCTGGGTGGTTTGACGATGGCATGGGCCAGGGCTCTGGGCGAGTTCGGAGCAACTGCCATGCTGGCCGGCATAACCCGGATGAAAACAGAAACTTTGTCCGTGGCCATATTTTTAAATATGACCATTGGCGACATGCAGTTTGCCATCGCAACTGCTGTCATAATGTTGCTCGTGGCGCTGATCTTGATGAGTGTATTCAAAGTCGTTACCGGAACAGGAGTGCGATTATGAGCCAGGACCTGCTTGAAGTTTATAACCTGACCGTCAATGTCGGCAAGTTCTCGCTAAAAGATATCAACTTTTTAATGGGACCAGGTGACTATGTCATTATTTTAGGGCCGACCGGATGCGGCAAGACTATTTTCCTCGAGTCCATCGCCGGACTTAGGGCGCTGAATAAGGGCGCTTTGTTTTTGAACGGCAAAGAAATCACTCATTTGCCGCCGGAGCATAGATACATGGGGTTTGCTTATCAGGACAGCCTGCTATATCCGTTTATGTCTGTAAAGGAAAACATTTTATTCGGCGCAAAGGCCAGGAAGATGGCCGGTGGTCCTGAAATATTGCGCCGGATGGAGCAGTTGGCTGCAGCAATGAATATTACCCATCTCCTTGACCGTTATCCAAGGTTTTTAAGCGGGGGAGAAAGGCAGCGCGTTTCACTGGCCAGGGCCATTCTGACCCGGCCTCCGCTCTTGTTGCTGGATGAGCCGCTTTCCGCTCTTGACCAGCAGACTCGTCATACCATGCAGGAACTGCTGAGAGAAATACATCACACGGAAGGCATCGGCATTATTCACGTGACGCACGACTTTTCGGAAGCTTTGCAGCTTGGCAAGCGTATGCTCGTGCTGCATGATGGTCAGGTTGAACAGGAAGGAGAGCCGCTGGAAATCTTTTATCACCCGGCGACTGAATTTGTAGCAAAGTTTTTGCACGGGGAAAATCTGATTCCCGGTAGAGTCCTCAGGCAGGGTGGTGAACAGTGGTTTGAATACGGCGACGGTGATTTTCTGCTGGGGCCGTTGCCAAAAAACTGCCTGACGGAAGGCTTAAGCAAGTCCGGCAAGCTTTCAACTTTATTGATCAGGTCAGGCAGCATTCGACTTAGCCGGGCTGCTGAAGGACCTGCTGCTGCAAACTGCTGGACTGCGCGAATCAAAAGCGTTATTATTGGTTCGACACATGTTGATGTTTACTGCAACGGGAATGGCCGCTGGCAGGCCAGCCTGTCCCTGGCCGAATGGCAGGGACTTGACTTGCGCAGGGGTGAACAGGTTAGTCTGTCGGTTAGTCCGGAACATCTTCATGTCATTGCCCAATAACAAAGTTATTAAATAATTAGGGGGTTTTGGTGATGAAAGAGGGTAGAACAGGTTCTTTTTTTAGCCGCTTACAAAGAGAGTTTGCTCGGATGGTTGATGAATCTCAGCTCAGGCAGGCGGAGGTCAAAGTCAAGGCAGCGTTGTTAAGCCCGGAAGATGCCCTCGGAGCCACCAAGCGCCAGGACTACGTGCTTCTGAAAGGAAAAGAGCGATTGCTGCAGGCTACCGTTATGGGGTCGAAGGGACAAGCTTTTACCGGCGCACAGGGTGATTTTACCGGGACCCTGGAAGATGTGCTGGCATTGCCGTTGACCGATGATTTTCAACGGGCCGTATATATCGCCACTCTTAACGCTGTTGCCTGCCATACCGGCAAGCTGGATAATAATGTTCACTGCCGGAATGATGGGCCGGAGCTGTGCGCCCGTCAGGCGGTTGAATATTTTCAAAAAAACTACGGGTGGCCCCGGATTCTCATGATAGGCTATCAGCCGGCGCTGGCGGAAGCATTGCATAACGCCTTCTCTGCTGTAACGGTGCTTGATCTGGACCCGGCAAATATAGGTCAGATCAAAAATGGTGTGCTGATAAGGAGCGGCGCTGACGACTTGGGCGTGTCTATTGCAGCTAGTGATGTTATCTTCGCTACCGGCAGCACCATCTGCAATGCCACTATAGATACAATATATAATGCCGCCATACCGCTCGTTCTGTTCGGGACAACCGGCTCCGGGGCTGCCGCGTTGCTTGGTATCCCCCGGTTTTGTCCTGAAGCCACCTGCGGAAGACTAACTTAATGCGCTTGTAGTCTACTTAATATAAAGGCATTTTCAAGGAGTGACATAAATGAAGTTGCAGACGATAAAGGTAGAGGAAGCGGTAGGAAAGGTGCTCAGCCACGATATCACCCAAATCGTGAAGGGAGAAGCCAAGGGAGCGCTTTTTAAAAAAGGGCACATCATAAGGCCGGAAGACGTACCCGAGCTCTTG
>NZ_QFGB01000029.1:0-51602 GCF_004369245.1 Pelotomaculum sp. FP
GGAACGGTTAATTGATCCCTGGACAACATATGAACCGAAGTAAACCTCAGTTTCCACTATTGGTTAGTATAACCATATAATTATTATGACTTGTTAATTACATATTATGGTAAACCGATCACGGATGCATTATTATTGGGTGTATTTAAGCAATTTATTACTGCATGTATTATTTATGCGATACTTAGAGTTCCGTCAGGGGGAAGACATTGCTCAGCTTATTATAAATGTCTTATTGCTTCATTTTCAATATTTACTGCTATTGCATTTATTGCAAAATATTTCTCATTCGCTTTCATTTTAAGTAAAACACTGTTTTGGTTTTCTATAGGCACTATATTTATCATATTTTTGCTTAAAGCTCCAGTTGATGTCCCACAAAAACCTATTCTAAACACTTCAAAAAGAAATACTCTTAAAATTGTTTCATGTTCTATAGCCGTTCTTATCTCAGTATTATTCATTTGCCTAAAACCTAGTGACGATTTATTGCTGGCGTCTAGCCTGACAATCTTATTCCACGCTTTCACATTAACAAAACCAGGTAATAATTTTCTTTGTTGGCTTGATAATAAAATTTGAATATGAAGGGAGGGAAAATAGTGAAAAAGCATATCTTGGGTTTGATTGTATCGTTAGCAAGTATAGTGACTTTTATCGGTATCTATCCAACAAGCTGGGGACATTTATACCAGCCAGAATTCCCCAAAGAACTATTAAAATAGGTTTCTCAAGAAAAGACAGGGTACCGCTAAGGTACTCTGTTGAACTAAAGGGAGAGGGTTGTATGCGAGTAATAATAGCCGAAGACAATCCTGTCGAATTGAGGTATATTAAAAATCTACTATCTAAAGATAGCGATATTGCACTTGTTGGTGAAGCAAACAATGGAATTGAAGCAATAAATCTAATTTCAAAAACAAAGCCTGATGTAGCTTTTCTTGATATTTCCATGCCTGTTAAATCGGGATTGGAAGTTGCGAAAGAGTTAAATGAAAATATATCTGTCGTATTTATAACTGCTCACAATGACTTTGCTTTAGAAGCATTTAGTGTTGGTTCAATAGATTACATTCTAAAGCCTATAGATCCAGAAAGAATAAAAAAAACAATAACCAGGATAAAGAGGATTACATATAATAAAAATACAACTCAAAAAATCGCTGTTAATATAAAGAGACAAATATTATTTCTTGATGTTAATAAAATAATATATCTTGAAAAATTACCTCTGGTAAAAAAGATATTATTTGCATTGGAAAACAACCAAGAAATCAATGTTTCGGGAACCTTGGAAGGATTTGATGAACAACTAAAATATTATGGGTTTGTTCGATCTCATAAAAGTTATATTATAAATTTAAATAAAATAAGTAGAATTATTCCATGGGGGGATAATACTTATTTAGTAAAGTTCAATGGTACAGAAAAGGAAGTTATGATTAGTAGATCTTACTTACCAGCTATAAAATCGATATTAAGAATTCGCAAATAACTTTTATTGAAAAGAAGCCACAGAAGCCATGGACAGTTGGTCGACTTAAAATGAAATTAGTGGGCGGCGATTCCGATGGAATATGCAATCAGATCACTCAGAAGGGCATCAATAGTTGTTGGACGATTTGTCAAATGCGGATCGATTTTTAGAAAACTGCCGTAGCATTTATATCTTAACCGGCCGCGATTATCCCTGGTCTACCTTTGAGGCTGCCTTTTATATACGCGCTTGTGACGCTCTCCAGAAAAAAATAACAGCAGGCTTCGATTAAGTTATAAGGATACATTAAAAGCCTGTAGGCTCAATTGTTCTGTTTTTCGCAACCCTAATCAGTTGTCGCTATCATCTTGCACCGGTAAGTCCGCAAGCAGCCGAGTATAATTCGCTCTGCCGTCCACGATATGATAAACAAAAACAGTTTTGCCCAACAATCGATAGATGCACAGATAATGGCTGCAAATGAGTATCCGATAGCCTTCCAGTCCAAGTATTTTATCCACGCACGCCACACCCATATTCGGATGGCTTCGCAAATGATCCAGCGCGCCATAGATGTGGTCAGTGATTTTGCGTGCCGATTCTACGCCCACGATTCCCTATGTACGAGAGCAATTTCCTCCAGTTCACGCTGGGCGGGTGTTAGAAGCGCCAGTCTATACTTTGGCTTGCTCATAGATTGCTTCTAACCGCTGTTTTGATTGCTTCAATGTAAAAGTCGGCTCGCCGGCAAGACGGGATTGTTCTGCCAGTTCCAGCTTTGCCCGCAGCCTTATGATTTCTTCGCGCTTTTCAAACGCCTCAATGCTCATAACCACGAGATCGCCCTCGCCGTTTTTAGTAATGTAGATAGGCTCTTGTTTTTCATGCGCAAGGTTTGAAATGCTGCCGTAATCGTTGCGCAAGCTGGTAGAAGATTTGATAATCATAAACTCGCCCCCTGCAAAGAATTATTCTGCCATTATTATACGATAATTCTACGAGGTTTTCAATCTGTTTAAGTTTGGTCAGTTGATGAGGGGTCCCCAGTTCCTGGCTTACCTGATCCAGGTGGACACCTGGCTTAGAAAGGTTATTTGCTGATTGTTTAGGATACCCGTATTACTCTTAATTAAGGTAATGACAAAAACCACCCATAAGGTGGTTTTAATACATATGAAAAACATACTATATGAAACCAAGACTACTTTTTATCTATAAGGCTTTGGAGCATCATCTTTAATTCTTCTACCATGTTTTCCAGGATAACCAGCTTCTGTACAGCCTGGCTTGGGCTGCAGGTTCCAAATTGATCGCATTCTGAACAGGGGTCGGTATAGGCCAGCGGACATTGCGTCATGGTTTTTCTCCCCTCTTTTCTTAATTTTAGCTATCCGTAATAGGATAGCGTTTACACTATCCCTTGGGCCATCATGGCGTCGGCCACCTTGAGGAAGCCGGCGATGTTTGCTCCCGCCACCAGGTTGTCTTCACAACCGTATTCCCTGGCTACCCGGCTGGTCTCGCGGTAAATATTGATCATAATGCCCTTTAATTTGGCGTCCACCTCTTCAAAGGTCCAAGAACATCTCATGCTGTTCTGGGACATTTCCAGTGCCGAGGTAGCTACGCCCCCGGCGTTCGAGGCTTTTGCCGGACCGAAAGGAATACGGTTGTCCTGGAACACTTTTATCGCTTCCGGGGTGGAGGGCATATTGGCGCCCTCGGCGACAAATTTAACTCCGTTGGCTACCAACTGCGAGGCTGATTCTTCGTCGATTTCATTTTGGGTAGCGCAGGGAAGGGCTATATCACACTTGATTGACCAGATGCCCTTTGGCCCTTCGTGATACTCGGCTGATGGATGGCGCTCAACATAAGCTTTAATTCTTTGTCTTTCAATTTCTTTTAACTGCTTGATAGTTGCCAGGTTAATCCCATCGGCATCGAAAATATAACCGTTGGAGTCGCTCATGGCTACCACGCGGGCGCCAAGCTGCCGGGCCTTTTCCGCAGCGTAAATGGCCACATTGCCGGAACCGGACACGACCACCGTCTTGTTGGCCAGGTCCTGGCCGTTTTCCTTTAGCATTTCTTCAAGAAAGTAGACCAGCCCATAGCCGGTAGCCTCGGTTCTGGTCAAGCTTCCGCCGTAGGACAGCCCCTTGCCGGTAAGCACGCCATGGTACACTCCTGTAAGCCTTTTGTACTGGCCGTATAAATATCCGATTTCCCGGCCACCAACCCCTATATCACCGGCCGGGACATCGACATCAGCCCCGATGTGCCGGAAAAGCTCTGTCATAAAACTCTGGCAGAAACGCATGACCTCAGCGTCTGATTTGCCTTTGGGATCAAAATCACTCCCGCCTTTGCCGCCGCCAATGGGCAAACCGGTCAGGGAGTTTTTAAATATTTGTTCAAATCCCAGGAATTTGATAATGCCGACGTTTACGGAAGGATGAAAACGCAAGCCCCCCTTGTAAGGTCCAATGGCGCTGTTGAACTGGACCCGGAACCCCCGGTTGACCTGGAGCCTACCGTTGTCATCAACCCACGGCACCCGGAAAATAATCTGCCGTTCCGGTTCTACTATTCTGTGTAGAATATCCGCATATTCAGGGTGTTTTTCAATTACCGGTTCTAAAGATTCAAGTACTTCCATAACTGCCTGGTGAAACGTTGGTTCGCCGGGGTTTCTTTTCGTCACCCCGTCCATTATTTCGCTGATTACCTGTTGAGAAAAACTCACTTAAAAAGCCCCCTTAATCCAATGTGTCAATTTATTTATTGAAAATTTTGCTCTATCGCTTTATTGATTTAAATGTATTGATTAGCCAATCACCCCCCCATCAAAAGTAAGAACAATTGCTAGTAGTTAGTGAGATATTCTTCCAGTTCCCAGGGGTGCACAAATAACTGAAAACGTTCCCATTCCTCACCCTTGGTCCTGGCGAATGTCCGGTAAATATATTCACCCAGGGTGGACCTGGCCAAGGGATCAGAGGCCAGTTCCCGCAGCGCTTCTTCCAGGGTGAAGGGCAGGCGGGCAATTCGCAGCTCAGGATTTTGTTGCGCAAGTATTTGAGATGTGTTTTCTAAAAGAGGGGCAGGAAGTGGGAGCTGCTGCCGGATGCCATTTAAACCTGCTTTAAGGATTAAGGCTAAAGCCAGGTATGGGTTGCAAGCCGGATCGGGGTTGCGTACTTCCACCATGGAGCCCGGCCCGTCGTGCGCGACGATGCGGAGCACTGAATTGCGGCTTTCTTCCGACCAGGCTACATAAGTAGGGGTGCGTTCGCTGGGTACCAGCCGTTTATAAGAGTTAATCAGTGGATTGGTAATGGCGGTATTGGCACGGGTATGAGCCAGGATACCCCCGATAAAGTGCCCGACCTCCTGGTCCAGTTGTAAATTTTGCCCCGGTTCCAAAAAAGTCCCGGACTCTTTGCGGCGCAGCAAAATGTGAAAGTATAGCGCCGAACCAGGCATGCCGTTCAGTGGTTTAGGCATCAGGGAAGCGTGCAAACCGTGCCGCTGGGCAATGGTACGTACGATAAACTTGAAAGTTACCAGCTTATCAGCTATAGACAGGGCGTTATCAAGTTTTAAAGCGATACCATGCTGGCCCGGCCCCATTTCATGATGGCTGAAGCCGATGTCCAGTCCCATTTCCTCCATGGTCAGCACCATGTCACGCCTGGCGTTTTCACCCAGGTCGACCGGGGTTAAGTCGCAAAAACCGGCACGATCATGGGTATTGGTGGTTGGGTTGCCGTTGTCGTCTATATTTAATAGATAGAACTCCACCTCTGCGCCAACCCAAATTTCAAGACCCATCCGGGCGGCTTCATCCAGTACCTGTTTCAAGACGCTACGTGAGCAGCCAGGGTAGGGAGTCCCGTTTGGATTCTCCACATCACAAATGAAGCGGGCCACAGCTTCATTCCGGGGCCGCCAGGGGAACACTACGAAAGTGGAAATATCTGGACGGAATATGATATCCTGTTCATGGTTGCTGACCACTCCATCCACCACAGAGCTGTCAAAGGTGATTTTGCCGGCCATGGCCCGTTCCATATCCTCGGTCGTCACAGCGATGTTTTTCAATGTGCCGAAAGTATCGGTAAACTGCAAACGAAGAAATTTTACATGCTCTTCCTTAGCCTTTTCCAGAACTTCTTCCCGTGTAAGCATTGGCGCCTCCAAATGACTCAGGGCATTCGTAATTATTGTTACAAACGCGCTGATGATTAACTAACAACTATAATCTAGTTGATATTCCATAAATAAATCATAATAAAGAGTGCTATAAATATAAGAATTTCATAAAAAAAAATACTCTGCCTTGCTTGGCAGAGTATCAAAAGGACTATTATTTTATAATTCAGTTGCCAGCTGGTAGCCTATTCCGTGTTTACCAAGAATATATTTCGGATTGCCCGGGTCATCCTCAATTTTTTTTCGTAAACTGCTGATATAATTTCTCAGGTAGTGCAGCTCATTACGGTATTCTGATCCCCACACCCGGGTCAGCAGATCCTCATGCGTAATTACTTTTCCAGCATGACTGCCCAGCTGGTAAAGGATCTGATATTCTGTAGCGGTTAACCTCACTTCTCTCCCCCTGAGATAGACCCGCTTTTGGGCAAAATTAATTACCAGGTCGCCAAATGAATAAGCAGGGCAATTTAGATAATCCTCTGATGGCTGTGTTCTCCGTAAGACTGCTTTTACGCGACGCAGTAATTCCTCAACGCTAAAAGGCTTGGTTAAATAATCGTCGGCGCCCGCGTCAAAACCACGTATCCGGTCCTGCTCACGAGTCCGTCCCGTTAACATGATAATGGGGATATCGGAGAATTCACGGATCCTTTTACATGCTTCAAAGCCGTTGAAAGGGCCGGGAAGCATAATATCGAGGATCAGTAAATCATAGTTGGAGGATTCTAATAAATTTATTGCAGTTTTTCCATCAGCGGCTGTCGCCACCTCGTAACCGCTGGCCAATAAGTTAACTTTAACCAGTCTTACCAGGCGAGGTTCGTCATCCACTATTAAGATCGTTTTACGCCTCATATCAAGCACCTCTAGTTGCCTCTCGTGGATGGCAATTCACTGTTTGCGGATCCGGTAGGCAGCGAGAAGAAAAGGGTCGTTCCCTGGTTTAACTTGCTTTTGGCCCAGATCCGGCCACCGTGATTGATTATGATTTGACGGGCCAGAGGTAATCCCAGCCCCATTCCCTTTTGATGCTCCTGCAGGTTGCTGTTTACCCGGAAAAATTTTTCGAACAACTGGTTTAAATGCTCGTCACCAATACCGATGCCCTGATCAGCTACCGAAACAATTACTTCCTCAGGGGCCAGTTCGCCTTTGATAACGATTTGGGTGTTTTCGTTTGAATACTTTACCGCGTTGTCTACAAGGTTTCGAAGCACCTGCTCAATCCTGGTCAGGTCTGCTTTCACAATTGGAAAATCTTCCGGAAACATTACAATAAACTCATGGTTCTTTTTGCGGTACGACTGGTCCCGGAGGACTTTTTGGGCTATCTGAAGGAGCGATATGGGTTCTTTTTTGAGCTCGATTTCACCTTTCCAGCTCAAGGTGGAAGAATCCAGCAAATTGTTGATCAGGCTTTCAATATAATCTGTTTCTTCTACAATAATGTTTAAGAATTCTTTTTGGGTTTGCGGATCCCAGGCCACGTCATCCCGCAGCAAGGTGG
This sequence comes from Pelotomaculum sp. FP, assembly GCF_004369245.1. Classification (NCBI taxonomy): domain Bacteria; kingdom Bacillati; phylum Bacillota; class Clostridia; order Eubacteriales; family Desulfotomaculaceae; genus Pelotomaculum; species Pelotomaculum sp. FP. The sequence continues at coordinate 7,206 of NZ_QFGB01000029.1, forward strand.
TGACGTATCCCTTGATACAGGCCAGAGGGGTCCTCAAATCATGGGACAAGCCTGCCAGCATTTCCGACCACATCTGCGCCATATCTTCGGATGGAAGGAAGCAGGTGGGGTCTTTCCCCGTGCCTTTAATGGTATCCAGGCTGCATTCGATCACGTGCGTTACCGCTCTTAAGAGTTCCGTAACGGGGAAAGAATTCAACAGCAGGCCTTCTCCGCAAGACATTAAAAAGCCGTTCCTGCAGGCCATGGGGAAACAGGTTACCTCGTAATCCGGTTGACCGCACCTTTCTATAACCTTTTGTCTTACCGGACAGTCTAAAATAGGGCAGGGAATGTTCCTATTGGCACAAGCATTCTGTTGAAAACACTGCAGGACGTCCAGATCTACTTCCGTATAGTCCGCAGTGCTTTTTTGGGCATTAAAATAGACAATACACCGCTTGGTCATATTAATGCCGACAGCGCACCCGTTAATACCCAGGGTGCTGACGAGCCAGCCCGGAACCCAGTCCAAATTGCAATGCTCTTTTAATAACCTGCCGGAAAAATATAGAATTTTAATTGATATATCAAACAGATAATCAATTTTCAGGCGGTTCTTTGCGCTCATGGGCTTAACTCCTTAAGGAATATAAGTCATCCTTCCGGGGGAAAACTTTCTCATTTCAATTCCCCGTCCGGTTATAAAAATTACACCGTAAAAGGTTCTAGCAATTATCTTGATTTCCTCCCTTTTTCTGTGTAAATGTAAATATTAGAAAATAGGGCCGAATTCCGAATAATCTGTTTTATGTTAAGATTTCATGGTTTTGTTCCGGGTTTTACCGGTCAATATGTTTTTATCTGCCAAACAATAAGAAGCCGCCCGTGAGTAGTTAGTTACACCCGGAGGCTTCTTCAAAGGCAATTATGTTTTTGTTACGGCGATAGGCTTGATTCTGGTTTCAATCGCGGGCCGTGCCGGCGCTGCCCTCAAGCAGTTCCAGAATACGCTGCAGGGTCTTTTCTCTCATGGCATTGACACCGTCAAAGTTCATATAAGGAACATAGTACTTCTCCATCTCGTCATGCTTCTTTTTCGCCCGGCTGATAAACGACACAGCCTGTTCCATGCACTGCCGGTACAGCCCCCGCGCCGTATCCCTCTCGGCTAAATAGTCTTCATTCGTTACAGGCGCCACGCAGGTCATGGTATTGATAACTGTGTCACCGTCTTTAGGCTGGTAAAAATGCGGTTCGACGCTATTGATAACGGCCAGGCTCAGGTCGTGAATAACCAAATGCTCAATTTTGTTGGGGTTTAGTGCACAATGGAAGGCGGTTACATTGTAGCCCCTGGTTAAAGCTGTATCCATTATACGTTGAACCAGGACGGTTTTCCCTGTTCCATCATCACCGTTAATGATATAACGTTTGTTCAGGCGTCCTACAACAGTTTCCAGATGGCTGACCGGACCGTCCGGGGTATTGGCGGTTGCGAAAAGGTGGCGGGCTTTGGGATTGTCGGTTAACCTGGGTTTGCCTTCGAAAATTTCGAGGGTCAGGTCCAGGACCAGTTTATCGAAAGCGCCTGCATTGAAAGCGCCGCTTTCAAGGTAGAAGGATTCAACCTCATCCAGAAAGGTTTTAGCGCCGGCAAGGTAGGTGTAAGCATGTTTAAACAGACGGCCGACTTCCTTGTTAACGGCTAGTATTTGCTCCCTGTTTTCACGGATTCCTTTCTCGTTCCAGTATTCTCCCAAATTTATTATTTCATCGACCGCTCCCGGGTTCTTCGGGTCAACAATATGTGGACTGGTACCGTCCAGAAGGGCTACCTGGATTGCGGGAATAACCAAGCCGTCTAACGAACCGTTATCCGAAGAGCAGCAATGGAATTCAATATCGTAACCCATATCCAGTACGGTTTCGCCGATTTTACGCATGAAGGTTGATTTGCCTACGCCGGGACCTCCCTTTAAAATATAGATTCGGTTTGCGTCTGTTTTAATAATATTGTCGTAAAATGAATGAAAACCAAAGGCCGTATTGCCACCCGGAAAAACTTTCACCAGTTGCCCCTTCATTTTTCAAAAACCCCCTTGTTTTTGAGATATTTGGTTTTTAAGGTCTATAAAAATAACCCGTCTAATTACAATATGTTAAACTTTTGAGATTAATGAGATAAAAAAAGCAGGACTCAAAACACCATATAATGCTATTGTGGATAATACCCGGCCAGCATTATGCTTGATTATACCGGGCGATGTCCGACACTTTAAGCGGCTTCTATCATTTTTGAAGTGATCATGTTAAAATACTCCTACATACGGACCGAGCAGGAGTGGTCCGTAGCATGGAAGCAAGAGAAGATTTCACCGGTATTATGTTGGGAATTTTTCTTGGAAAGGTGCGCCATATGTTTGGAACCCGGGTAGTTATCGCTGACGGCGATCCCGAAAATCGACAAAAATTCAAGGAAATTCTTACTCATGCCGGCTACATGGTGGTAGGTCTTGTTGAAGATGGGAGAAGCGCCCTTAAAGTGATTTTTCAGAACGAACCGGATGTTGTCATCATGGATGCCAGGCTGCCCGGCGCGGAAGGTTTGGAAATCGCCCGGATTATTGAGGAACACCGGGCCGCGCCGGTGATTTTACTAACCGAGGCTCATGAGCAGGAGCTGGTGTCGGAAGCGGCCACCACCTGGATTTTTGGTTACCTGATTAAACCCGTTGAAGAAAAACAACTGTTTATGGCTATAGAAATAGCCATAGCCAGCTATAAAAAGATTATTAAGCTGGAAGAGGAAAACAAAAGGCTCAGGCAAACGCTGGAGGAAAGAAAGCTGGTTGAAAGGGCGAAAGGCCTTTTGATGGAAGCCAAAAACATGTCTGAAAGGGAAGCCTACAAATATATGCAAAGAAAAAGCATGGATAACTGTGTGCCGATAGCAAGGATTGCCCGCCGGATTATCATATCTTTAAAAAAATAGATTTAAGCCTATGCAATAATTGTATACAATATTCTTGCAATGAGGCCATTGATTTTCAGATCTATTATGCTATACTAATGAGCAATAAGGATTTTGAGGGCAAAGACGTCCTTAAAAGACCAGTTTCCAATATGGTCTTTTGGGGCGTTTTTTATTTTTCTTTGGGGGGATGCATCCTGGACATATTGGGTAAAGAAGGGGTTTTGGAAAAAGCCAGGGAGTATAATGTAAAATTTATTCGCCTGCAGTTTACCGATGTATTCGGTGTTTTCAAAAACATCGCTGTCACGGTTGAAGAGTTGGATAGAGCGCTGAATGGGCAGGTCATGTTTGACAGTTCTGCAGTCGAGGGCTTTGTACGCAACAGGGAGAACGATATTTACCTGTATCCCGACCCAACCACCTTTGAAGTATTTCCCTGGCGTCCCCGGGATGGAGCGGTAGCCCGGCTGATATGCGATGCCACATCCCCCGGAGGCGGAGCATACCCGGCCTGTTCGCGATCTGCATTGAAAAAGGTACTGCAAAAAGCATCTGAATCAGGATTTCAGTTCCGAGTGGGCGCACAAATAGAGTTTTTCCTGTTTCACACTGACAGTCAGGGCAAGCCCACGACCGCTACCCATGACCAGGCTGGGTTCTGCGACCTGTCTCCGGTGGATCTGGGGGAAAATGCCAGGCGGGATATGGTGCTGACACTGGAAGAAATGGGTTTTGAAATATCCTCTTCCCACCACGAAAACGCTCCCGGCCAACATGAGATCTTTATTAAAGAAGATGTGGCCCCTGCCATTGCCGATAAAATAGCTACCTTCAAGTTTGTAGTCCGCAACATAGCCCAGCGGCACGGTCTGCATGCCTCTTTTATGCCGAAACCAATGCGTCAGGTGAACGGTTCGGGAATGCATCTGCATCTTTCCCTCTGGTGTGACGGCGAAAATATTTTTGATGATCCAACCGGTGATTTGGGCTTAAGTAAAAACGCGCAGCACTTTATTGGAGGTATCTTGCAGCATGCCCGTTCGATTACCGCCCTGGCCAATCCCTTGGTGAACTCTTATAAGCGCATCTTGCCGAACCGGCTTTACCCGGCCCGGGTGGCCTGGTCGGAACGCAACCGCAATACCATGATCCGTGTACCGGTCCAGCGTGGTGATGATACCAGGATTATCTTACGCAGCCCTGATCCAACCTGCAATCCATACCTGGCCCTTGCTGCTGTTTTGCAGGCAGGATTGCATGGTATTACAGATAAAATAGCGCCTGTTCCATTTTTGCCGGAAGATAGCCCTGATCCCAACGGGTTTGTTGAAATCGCCAAGGAAGATTGGCTGCCGCGCAGCTTGGGAGATGCGTTGCGAGCTTTGGCTGCGGATAAAATCATTCATGAGGCATTGGGTGAACATATTTTACGGCGTTTCTTGGAGGTGAAAGGCAGCGAATGGGACCGGTTCCAGTCTGAAGTGCACCCGTGGGAAGTAGAGCAGTATTTAGCTAACTATTGAGATTAGCGTTTCATCAAATTTAAATAGGATATTAACTGACTAAAGAGGTGAGGAGCCGGAAATTATTGAGAAGCCCTGGAGTAGGGATTTGATTGGGAGCAGATGATTTAAGCGGTATGTATAACAAAGCTAATTAAATGAAGCAATAATATATTCTAAGAAGGGTGTGTTTATTTATGAGTATCGGTCAGCAGAGGTCTAATGATGTTTTGGGTACGGTGAATCGCGGCAACCCGGCCGAATCCGGGTTGTGTACATTATGCCGGGCAGATTGCCAGGGGAAATGTGAAACCTTCATGTCCTGTATGCAAGGACGTAAAATGCTTTATCCCCGAAATTTCGGAGCCGTCACTGCGGGAAGTGACAATATCACTCACGTGGGAGTTTCCTATAATTCCCTTCGCATTCAAGGTTATAACTATGGCGCCTATGGTCTCCCGCAAGGTCTTTCCAGCGATGCGGATGATTGTATCTTCCCCAATGTTAAAATTGAAACAGAGTTTGGAAATGAGATTAAGACAAAATCCAGGATCCCCATCCTGTCCGGCGCATTGGGCTCCACCTTCGTTGCCGCAAAGTACTGGGAGTCTTTTGCGGTCGGCGCAGCTCTCGTCGGTTATCCGATTGTCATCGGTGAAAACGTCGTAGGGGTTGACAAGGAGTCGGTTATCGAAAACGGTAAGATTCTGAAATCGCCTGAACTCGACCGCAGAATCGAAACCTATCTTCGTTATCATGATGGTTACGGAGCCATCATTGTTCAGATGAACGTTGAGGATACCCGCAACGGCGTTGCTGATTATGTCCTCGAAAAATACGGTGACAAGGTGATCATCGAACTGAAGTGGGGGCAAGGCGCTAAAGATATTGGCGGCGAAATCCAGGTAAGAGATCTTGATTACGCTATTTTTTTGAAAAACAGAGGTTATATCGTAGATCCGGATCCGACCCTGTCTGAAGTGCAGCAAGCTTTTAAATCCGGCGCCATCCGTTCTTTCGCCCGTCATAGCCGCCTGGGCTATACGGATCTTGCAAATTATGATCAGGTCAGAGATTCTTTCATGACGGCAATTGCTGATTTAAGGAGCAAAGGGTATAAAAGAATTACCTTGAAGACCGGTTCCTATGGTATGGAAGCGCTGGCAATGGCAATCAAATTTGCCACGGACGCCAAATTGGACCTTTTGACAATTGACGGCTCCGGTGGTGGTACCGGAATGAGCCCGTGGAATATGATGGAGAGCTGGGGCGTACCTTCGCTGCTGCTCCATGCCAAGTCCTATGAATATGCAAGTATCCTGGCTCAAAAAGGTCAAAGAGTTGTCGACCTGGCTTTTGGCGGCGGAATTGCCAGAGAAGATCAGATCTTTAAGGCCTTGGCCCTGGGCGCTCCATTTACAAAAATGATTTGTATCGGCAGAGCGACTATGATTCCCGGTTTCCTGGGAGCAAATATTGAAGGCATACTCAAGCCTGAGCGAAAAGCGGCTGTGCATGGAAACTGGAGTGAATTGCCGAAGTCTGTATCAGACGTTGGTACGAGGGCTGACGAAATCTTTGCGGGCTACTATGATGTTCAGAAAAAAGTGGGCGCTGACGCAATGAAGGATATTCCGCTGGGAGCAATTGCTGTTTGGACGCTCGCTGATAAATTGGCTGCCGGCTTGCAGCAGCTTCTTGCTGGAGCGCGTAAGTTCTCCGTCCCGGAAATATCCAGATATGATCTGGCGTCCGGCAACAGGGAGACTGAGAAAGAAACAGGCATTCCTTTCATTACGGAAATCCAGGATGAAGCCGCAAAGAGAATGTTAAATAGCTAGGCGTAAAGAAGTGGAACAAATTTTAGACCAAATTATTTAAAACAAGGTTGCCTTCCTGGAAGGGATCAGATATAATGACACTGTAATGTTGATATTTTAGGTACGAGGAAGTGCCTATAACATTCTGGCAATGATGCCCTTATCAGGTCTTGATTTACCTGTAGAGGGCATTTTTTCTCTTCCCGGTTTAATTTTACAGGTATGACCACATGATATATGGTATGGCAGAGTGCTTGAGACAGGAGGCATATACCGTGGGTGAACAAAGAGTTATCGTAATTGAAAACGATGCCACCTGGAGAAAAAACATCAAGGGTATTCTGGCAAAAATGGGTTATTGGGTAATCGGGGAGGCCGAGGACGGCCAATCCGGCTTGAAGATGGTTAGATCCAGACAACCCGACCTGGTGATTATCGAAGCTTTTTTACCTGGCCTGGACGGGCATGAAGTTGCCCAGATCATTAACGAGGATAAGCTGGCGCCGGTTATTATGGTATCTTCATCCACAAAGCAAAATATTATAGAAAAAGCCAAGGCAGCCAAGGTATTTGCTTTCCTCATGAAACCGGAGCTTGAATCCAACCTCATCCCGGCGGTTGAGCTGGCTTTGACCAACTATCAGGAAATCATCAGGCTGGAAAATGAGGTCAAAGAATTGAAAGAAACCCTGGAAACCAGGAAGGTAATTGAAAGGGCTAAAGGCATTTTAATGGAGACCATGGGTATCACTGAAACCGACGCTTTTAAACGTATCCAGAAACAGAGCATGAACAAGCGAATTTCTATGAGGGCTGTGGCTGAAGCGATTATACTCGCTCATAACTTATAGACCGGCGCCAACCATAACAGCGTGCCATGTCAGAATAGGCTGCGGGTATGCCGGGTGTAGTTATAATAATACACAGTACAGACGCTGTAATTCAAAAGCATAAAAGTGGTACACTGTTGTATCACACGGGCAAGGGCGCCCTTAAAAGTTGGCATTGCATTTTAATGCCGCTTTTAAGGGTTTTCTTTTTGTCCTGGGGAGGGGTGAATTTGGATAATCAGGTTTAGCGGATACTCTGCCACTGAGCTTAGCATAAGAGTATTAATTGTGTGCGGTGTGATCAGATAATATTTTTTTGAAAGGTGGTTTACCATGGGAACTTCTGAAAAAACACAGCTTATTGAAAAAGCCAGAAACCTTGGAGTTAAGTTTATCCGTCTCCAGTTCACCGACATTTTCGGCGTGATGAAAAATGTTGCCATTACTGTTGAACAATTAGATAAGGCGCTTGATAATGAATTGATGTTTGACGGATCCTCCATTCATGGTTTTGCCAGAATTGAAGAATCGGATATGTACCTGCGTCCCGATATTAAGAGTTTCTCGGTGTTTCCCTGGCGGCCGCGGGAGGGCGGCGTAGCCCGGTTAATCTGTGATGTGTATAACCCTGATGGGTCGCCATTTGAAGGAGATCCCCGCTATGTCTTGAAAAAGGTGCTGACCGAAGCTGCGGAAATGGGTTACACCATGCAGGTCGGTCCGGAAATGGAATTCTTTTTGTTCAACGTGGATAAAGACGGCAGGCCAACCCTGGAAACTCATGACAGCGCCGGTTATTTCGACCTTGCCCCGGTAGACCTGGGCGAAAATGCCCGCCGCGCCATGGTGCTGACCCTGGAAGAAATGGGTTTTGAAATCGAGGCTTCCCACCACGAGGTGGCGCCCGGCCAACACGAGATCGACTTCAAGTATTCTGAAGCTCTGGATGTCGCCGACAAGATCATGACCTTCAAAATGGTTGTACGTACTACCGCCCAGCGCCATGGATTGCACGCTACCTTTATGCCAAAACCTATTTTCGGGATCAACGGCTCCGGTATGCATATGAACCAGTCGTTGTTTAAGGATGGGAAAAATGCCTTCTATGACCCCTCAACTCCTGATCAGTTAAGTGAAACGGCAAAATACTATATTGGCGGTCTGGTAAAACACGCCCGTGCTATTGCGGCTTTAACCAACCCCACGATTAACTCATATAAGCGATTGGTACCAGGATATGAGGCGCCGGTATACGTCGCCTGGTCCGGACGCAATAGAAGTCCGTTGATCCGTATCCCCGCCAAACGTGGCAGTTCAACCCGGATAGAGCTGAGGAACCCGGATCCGGCCTGCAACCCGTACCTGGCAATCGCCGCTGCTTTAAAAGCCGGCCTTGACGGGATTAAGAACAAAATTCAGGCGCCGCCGCCGACCAACCAGAATATTTATCATATGACTGCGGCAGAGCGCAAAGAGTTGAATATTGACAGCCTGCCGGGCAGTCTGGCGGAAGCCTTGCAGGAACTGGCCAAGGATGACGTTATTAAGAGCGCCCTGGGCGACCACGTTTATGAGAAATTTGTTGAAGCTAAAACGCTTGAGTGGGATAATTACCGCGTCCAGATTCACACGTGGGAAGTTGATGAGTACCTGACAAAGTTCTAGAATTATTTTAGTATAAGTCCCCTGCTCTGACCGGGTAGGGGACTTTTTTAGGCTTAGGATGAGTGCCCGGCGAGTTTACGTTAGTCGGGAACTCACCTCCAGCATAGTGGAGTACAATCCGGATCTCTAAACGGAGGCTTCTCGAATCTTTTGAAAGGGCAGGGAAGCACAACGGCAACAGGGCGAATTTGTTTCGTCAAAAGTGTCAAAAAACTATGGTTATTTTTAAATTTTATGATATACTAATGGTTAATTAAAAAAGAAACGGGTACAGCGTGGTACTCCGACTATGGGCAATGAGGCCGGTTTATGGGTATGATTAATTATGCCTTTAATGCGGCTTTTTTTACTTATCGCCCATGGCAACATCGTTTAAGAAGGGTGCTGATAGTAATTGGCTAAGCTTACTAACGAAGATGTACGTAAACTTGCCAAGGAATTAGGGGTTAAGTTTGTACGACTGCAGTTCACGGACATTTTTGGAGTTTTGAAAAATGTCGCCATTACTGTGGAACAGCTGGAGAAAGCCCTGGCTGGAGAGTTGATGTTTGATGGTTCATCTATCGAGGGCTTTGTACGGATCGAAGAATCGGATATGTACCTGAGGCCGGATCCTTCAACGTTTGCGGTGTTTCCCTGGCGGCCCATGGACGGAGCCGTTGCCAGGCTGATATGCGATATTTACAATTCGGATGGCACTCCCTTCCTGGGTGACCCGCGCAACGTTTTACGCAGGGCGATTAAGGAAGCAGAAGAAATGGGTTATAGCATGAATGCGGGACCCGAACTGGAGTTTTTCCTTTTCCACCTGGATAATGAAGGTCGCCCCACTACCGTTACCCAGGACAAGGCGGGGTATTTTGATCTCGCTCCAGTAGATTTAGGGGAGAACGCCCGGCGTGATATGGTTTTAATTATGGAGGATATGGGCTTTGAAATAGAGGCTTCACATCACGAGGTGGCTCCGGGGCAGCACGAAATAGACTTTAAATATTCGGATGCTTTAAGTACGGCAGACAAGATTGTAACCTTTAAGTTTATAGTGCGAACCACGGCACAGCGGCATGGCCTGCACGCCAGCTTTATGCCCAAACCTGTTTTTGGCATTGCCGGTTCCGGGATGCATATGAACCAATCACTCACCCGTAACGGGGAAAATGCCTTTTATGACCCTTCATCCAGTGATGGTTTAAGCGAGGTGTGTCTCTACTATGTTGGAGGTCTGCTCAAACATGCCGGCGCCATTACGGCTGTTGCCAACCAGAGTGTGAATTCTTATAAACGGCTTGTTTCAGGCTATGAGGCCCCCGTGTATGTCGCCTGGTCCGCGCAAAACCGGAGCCCGCTGATCCGGATTCCCGCCAAGCGCGGTTCGTCGACCCGGCTTGAGTTGCGCAGCCCCGATCCTGCCTGCAACCCTTACCTGGCTCTGGCGGTAAGCCTTAAAGCAGGTTTGGACGGCATCAAAAATAAGATTACGCCACCCGCTCCCTGTAACCGGAATATTTATGAAATGACCCCGGGTGAAAGAGCAGCGCTTGGTATCGGCAGCCTGCCGGAAAATCTTTATCAGGCCCTGCAGGAGCTGGAAAAAGATACAGTTATCCGTGAAGCTCTAGGGGAACACGTGTTTAACCGGTATATGGAAGCCAAGCGGATTGAATGGGACCGCTACCGGATCCAGGTTCACCCCTGGGAGTTGGAGGAATACCTGACCAAATTTTAAACTTTAATATACTGATGCTCCCAGAAAACAGCAATTTAATACCCGGGTACACCGTTGTATCCATATAAGGTTTGGCAATGAAGCCTATACTACAGTCGCAGTGTTTTGACACGCCTGTAGTTAGGCTTTTTTCTTTTTATACTTAAATTTATAGTTTTATGCAAGCGACACAGGAGGGGAAAATTTTGCAACAAAATGGAAGCCATGGACTACCCCCGAAACAGGGTCTTTACGACCCGCAATTTGAGCATGACGCATGTGGTATGGGGTTTGTCGCCGATATCAAAGGAAGAAAGTCACACAAAATTATCAAAATGGCGATACAAGTCCTGATCAACCTGGACCACCGGGGGGCTAGGGGCGCTGAGCTCAACTCCGGCGACGGCGCCGGTATCCTGATGCAAATCCCGCATGGCTTCTTCGCAAAGGAATGCGCCAAGCAGGGAATCAGCCTGCCCCCTGCGGGCAGTTATGGTATCGGCATGCTTTTCCTGTCCCACGACCAGGGTAAAAGGGAAAAAAGCCAGCAGTTTCTTGAAAATATAATTGGTCAAGAGGGGCAGACCCTTTTAGGTTGGCGGCATGTTCCAACCGACGACTCTGCGCTTGGTAAGACGGCGCGGCTGGCCCAACCATACATTTGCCAGGCGATAGTTGCCGGGAACCCGGCAATAAATGATCAGCTGGCCTTTGAACGCAAGCTGTACGTGATTCGCAAAAGGGCCGAAAAAGAGGTGCGTTTAAACTGCCTGGAGGAAGGGGATACCTTCTACTTCGCCAGCTTCTCTTGCAGGACGGTTGTCTACAAAGGTATGCTTGTTCCGGATCAGGTTACCGGGTATTACCTTGACCTCAATGATCCATCCATGGAAACAGCCCTGGCTCTGATCCACTCCCGGTTTAGCACGAATACCTTCCCGAGCTGGGAACGTGCCCACCCTTATCGCTATATCATCCACAACGGAGAGATCAACACCCTGCGCGGCAACATCAACTGGATGCACACCCGTCAGTCCATGTGCGAGTCGGAGCTTTTCGGCGAGGATATGGCCAAGATTTTTCCGGTTATTGATACCGACGGCAGTGACTCGGCCATGTTTGACAACTGCCTGGAATTTCTGTCTCTTTCCGGGCGGACACTGCCCCATGCCGTCATGATGATGATCCCGGAGCCATGGAGCAATCATGAAAGCATGAGTGATGAGAAAAAGGCTTTCTATGAATACCACAGCTGTATGATGGAGCCATGGGACGGTCCGGCTTCCATCGGCTTCACAGACGGTACTATTATTGGCGCGGTCCTTGACCGTAACGGCCTGAGACCGTCCCGCTACTATGTCACCAGGGACGACTTGATTGTACTGTCCTCGGAAGTAGGGGTGCTGGATATCCCGCCTGAAGACGTGGTGCTCAAGGAGCGTCTTCGCCCCGGCCGTATGCTGCTGGTGGATACCGGTGAAGGACGCATTATCAGCGACAACGAACTGAAGCAGCGCATGGTGACGGAACATCCTTACCGCCAGTGGCTGGACCAATACTTAGTCGGCCTGGAGGACCTGCCGGAGGCAGCAGTGCCTGAATCTGAGCCCGAAACATTACTGCAGAGGCAGCAGGCTTTTGGTTATACCTTTGAGGATCTGGTTAAAATTTTGGAGCGTATGGCCCGGGATGAGGTAGAACCGGTAGGCTCCATGGGTAACGACGCTTCGCTGGCGGTGCTGTCGGAAAAACCCCAGCTTTTATACCATTATTTTAAACAGCTCTTCGCCCAGGTGACCAACCCGCCCATCGACTCTATCCGTGAAGAAATTATTTTCGCGGTTGAAACCACCATAGGTTCAGAAAAGAACCTGGTCAAACCTGAACCGGATAACTGTCATAAAATCAGGTTAAAGAAACCCATCCTGACCAACGGTGAACTGGCAAAAATCCGGCATCTCAAGCTCGACGGCTTTAAAACGGTAACTCTGCCGATCCTGTTCAAAGTGGGAGAAGAGGGCCGCAATTTGGAAAAGGCCATGGATGAGCTGTGTTCGGCAGCCGACCGGGCTATTGAAGACGGCGCCAACTTACTTGTTTTATCTGACCGCGGCGTAGATGCGCAGCACGTTCCCATACCGGCCCTGCTGGCGGTGTCGGGCCTGCACCATCACCTGATCCGGGAAAAAACCCGTACCAGGGTCAGCCTTCTTTTAGAATCCGGTGAACCGCGTGAAGTTCACCACCTCGCAGTTTTGTTAGGCTTTGGCGCCAGCGCCGTCAATCCCTACCTGGCTTTTGAAACCCTGGAAAACATGACCGAGCAGGGGTTGCTAGAGGGTCTTACCGCCCGGGAAGCCATCAAAAATTACATCAAAGCTGCCGTCAAAGGCGTAGTCAAAGTAGCATCCAAGATGGGTATATCCACTATTCAAAGCTACTGCGGCGCCCAGGTCTTTGAGGCGGTCGGCATTCATCAGTCAGTTATTGGCAAGTACTTTACCTGGACTGCATCAAGGGTAGGAGGGGTTGGTACGGCTGAGATTGCCCGGGAGGCTGAACTGCGCCACCAGAGGGCCTTTGCAAACAATATCGATCCTACTCTCGATTCCGGTTCCAATTATCAGTGGCGTCATGACGGGGAGGAGCACCTGTTTAACCCGCAGACCATTACAACCCTGCAGCAGGCCTGCCGCAGAGGCGACTATGCTCTGTTTAAAAAGTACTCAAGCCAGGTCAATTCCCTGGACACCAATTTGAGAAGATACCTGGAATTTAAAACAGACCGGACACCGGTCCCGCTGGATGAGGTGGAACCTGTAGAAGCAATCGTCCGGCGTTTTAAAACCGGAGCTATGTCCTTTGGCGCCCTCAGCAAGGAAGCCAGTGAAACCCTGGCTATCGCTATGAACCGCATCGGCGGTAAAAGCAATACCGGTGAGGGCGGGGAAGACCCGGCTCGTTATAAGCCCCTGCCCAATCGAGATTCCGCCTGCAGCGCAATCAAGCAGGTGGCTTCCGGCAGGTTTGGCGTGACCAGCGAGTACCTGACCAACGCCAAAGAAATCCAGATCAAGATGGCGCAGGGAGCCAAGCCTGGCGATGGCGGCCAACTGCCGGGACAAAAAGTCTATCCCTGGGTAGCCAAAGTCAGAGGCACTACGGCCGGGGTAGGGTTAATTTCGCCCCCGCCGCACCACGATATATATTCTATTGAGGACCTGGCCGAATTAATCCACGACCTGAAAAATTCCAATCCCGGCGCCAGGATTAACGTCAAGCTCGTTTCTGAGGTCGGTGTCGGTACTATCGCCGCCGGAGTAGCCAAGGGAAGAGCCGACGTCGTTTTAATAAGCGGCTATGACGGTGGTACGGGAGCGTCACCCCGCACCAGCACCAACCATGCCGGTCTTCCCTGGGAGCTGGGTGTGGCGGAAACCCACCAGACCCTGGTGATGAACAACCTGCGCGACAGGATTGTAATAGAGACGGACAGCAAGTTGATGACCGGGCGTGATGTGGCTATGGCCGCGCTTTTGGGCGCGGAAGAATACGGTTTTGGAACAGCAGCTCTGGTCGTGCTGGGTTGTGTGATGATGCGCGTGTGTTCCCTGGATACCTGCCCGGTCGGAGTCTGTACCCAGAACCCGGAACTGCGCAAGAATTTTAAGGGTAAGCCGGAGCATTTGATAAACTATATGCATTTTATTGCCCAGGAGCTGCGGGAAATAATGGCCCAGTTGGGTTTCCGCACCGTCAACGAAATGATCGGACGTACCGACGTACTGGAGCAGAGAGCAGGCATCGAGCACTGGAAGGCGAAAGGGTTGGATCTGTCAAGCCTGCTTTACCAGCCCGATGTTCCCGATAGTGTCGGCAGGTACTGCCGTACCGAGCAGTATCATGCGCTGGAAAAATCCCTGGACAGACAGTTTCTCCTGGAACTGTGCCGGGATGCTTTAAAACTTGGTAAGCCGGTGGAAGCCAAATTCCCGATCAAAAATACCAATCGAGTGGTCGGCACCATCCTGGGTCATGAGGTCACCAAACGCTACGGCGGCGAAGGATTGCCGGAAGACACAATCCGGTTATCTTTTGAGGGTTCGGCCGGTCAGAGCTTTGGTGCTTTTATCCCCCGGGGGATCACTATGACCGTAGAGGGTGACACCAACGACTATTTTGGTAAAGGCCTTTCCGGCGGCAAGCTGATTGTCTTTCCGCCGGCAAGCGCGGCGTTTGTGCCTGAGGAAAATATTATTACCGGCAACGTGGCTTTATACGGCGCCACTTCCGGTGAGGCTTACATTCGCGGTGTGGCAGGAGAACGCTTCTGTGTCCGTAACAGCGGCGCCAACGCGGTGGTGGAAGGGGTCGGCGATCACGGCTGCGAATACATGACCGGCGGCCGTGTGGTTGTGCTGGGTACTACCGGCCGTAACTTCGCCGCCGGCATGTCCGGTGGGATTGCCTATGTTCTGGATGAGGATGGTACGTTCCCCGGACGCTGCAACTTGGGGATGGTTGATTTAGAAAAGCTTGATGATGCCGGCGAGAGCGAGGAAGTATGGAATATGATTCACCGGCACTGGAAATATACCGGGAGCCAAAAAGCCGAGTCGGTCCTTGACAACTGGCAGAAGATGGCGCCAAAATTTGTCAAGGTGATCCCCTTGGATTACAGGCGTATGCTTGGGGCCATCAAGCGAGCTTATCAGAAGGGCTTAAGTGGAGAAGAAGCGATTATGGTTGCCTTTGAAGAAAACGCCAAAGACGAGTCCAGAGTCAGCGGTAATTAGCTACGATACAGGGTTAGGGGGAAACGTCATGGGTAAATTGAACGGATTTTTAGAATATGACCGGATACTTCCGGAGGACCGCGCTCCCTTGGAACGCGTCAACGACTGGAACGAGTTCCATTATAAAATGTCTGAAGAAACCCTTCAGGAACAGGGTGCGCGCTGTATGAACTGCGGCACACCGTTTTGTCACAGCGGGATCATGATCAACGGGATGGTTTCCGGGTGTCCCAACCACAACCTCAATCCGGAATGGAACGACCTGGTCTACCGTGGGTTGTGGCAGGAAGCGCTGAAACGACTTTTAAAGACCAATAATTTCCCTGAGTTCACCGGGCGGGTCTGCCCTGCCCCCTGCGAGGGAGCCTGCGCCGCCGGACTGGCCGTTAAACCCGTGGCATCAAAAACAATCGAATGCGCCATTATCGACAGGGCTTTCGAAGAAGGCTGGATTGTACCCAAACCGCCCGCCAGGCGAACCGGCAAAAAAGTCGCCGTGATTGGTTCCGGTCCCTCAGGCCTGGCCTGTGCGGACCAGCTCAATAAAGCCGGCCACTGGGTAACAGTTTTTGAGCGTGCCGACCGCGCGGGCGGACTCCTGATGTACGGCATCCCCAATATGAAACTGGATAAGAGGGTGGTACAGCGGCGGGTTGACCTGATGGCCGAAGAGGGCGTAATGTTTATAACCGGCACGGAAGTTGGCAAGGACTACCCTGTTTCAAAGCTAAAAGAAGACTTCGATGCGGTTGTCCTGTGCGGAGGCGCCACCAAACCACGGGATTTACCATTGGAAGGGAGAAACCTGAAGGGTATACACTTTGCGGTGGAGTTTCTTAAAGCCAATACCAAAAGTTTACTGGACTCCAACCACACCGACGGCAACTTTATATCTGCGGCAGGTAAGGACGTGATTGTTATCGGCGGTGGTGATACCGGCACTGACTGCGTGGGCACGGCTATACGCCATAAGTGCCGCAGTATCAACCAGTTGGAAATCATGCCCATGTTGCCTGTGGAACGTGCCGACAATAACCCCTGGCCTGAATTCCCCAGAGTGTACAAAGTGGACTACGGTCAGGAAGAGGCAGTGGGCCTGTATGGGGAGGATCCCCGGCATTACTGCATTACCTCCAAAAAATTTGTTGGGGATGAAAACGGTCGGGTCAAAGAATTGCACACTGTCGAAGTGGAGTGGGTTAAAGATGACCTTGGCCGCATCATTCCCCGTGATATTCCAGGCACCGAAAAGGTATGGCCGGCTCAATTGGTGCTGTTGGCCATGGGCTTTACCGGTCCGGAAGACAGTCTTTTAAGCCGGCTTGGCGTGGAGCGTGACGGGCGCTCCAACGCCAGTGCCGAATACGGCAAATTCACTACCAACGTGGAAGGAGTCTTTGCCGCCGGTGACATGCGCCGTGGTCAGAGCCTGGTGGCCTGGAGCATAAACGAAGGACGCGGGGCGGCCAGGGAATGCGACCGCTTCCTGATGGGTACGACCGGCCTGGCCTGAAATTAGTTTGCCTAGAAGAAAATTTGAGCCGGCAAAATGACTTTTACCGGCTCAAAGCCGCAATAGCGGCGCCACCGGACTTGCGGCGGTTAATTTAACATTTTTGCGAATGAATCCGCACCTGCATTTTTGGGGATTCGCTCTGTGAGCTGGGTAGTTGTACAATTATTTAAGGAAGCAAAAGAACCGTCCCCCTGCTTCCTTTGTTTTCACGGAGTTGCTTACGGGTAGGCGGGGTGCGAAATTTATGGTAGAATTTAAAAAAGTTCGCCCCTGCCGGGGCGTTAGCGGGGGGTTTGATTTTGAAGAGCACACTTGCCGTTCTTGTTGTCAACAAACCGGGTGTACTGGCACGCATATCCGGTCTCCTCAGCAGGAGGGTCTTTAATATTGAAAGCATTACCGCCGGTTATACCGAACAGCCGGATGTAACACGTATAACCCTGGATGTTAACGGTGACACGCAAATCCTGGACCAGGTCATGAAGCAATTGTCCAAGCTGATTGATGTGATCAAAATCGTTGAAATCAAGTCGGAGGTTTCGGTAGACCGCGAACTGGCTCTGATTAAGGTAAGGGCGGAGTCAAACCGCCGCTCCGAAATCGTCAACCTGGTCTCCGTTTTCAGGGCCAACATTATAGATGTCAGCAGGGAAACCATGGTTATTGAGATCCTTGGGGACGAAAAGAAAATCAACGCTTTCTGTGAAGTGCTGCAGGATTTTGGCGTTGTAGAAATCGTCCGGACCGGCAAAGTCGTTCTCTCGCGGGGTCCGGGCGCGGTAAAGGATTAGCTTGTGATATTGACATAATTGAAGCCATAGTGTATATAATATGGTATACATGTTCTATGCAGCTTCGTGGGGGAGGACCGCCTGTGTCCCAGGTAAAGAGAGTCATGATTAGCTTGCCCGACTCACTTCTGGAAGAAGTTGACGGGATTGCTGCCGCTGAGCAATTAAACCGCAGTGAATTTATCCGTGAGGCCATGAAGCTTTATATTTCGGAGCGCAAAAGGCGACTTTTAAGGGAACAGATGAAAAGAGGATACCTGGAAATGGCAAAAATTAACCTGGCCCTGGCGCTGGAGCACTACCGCCTTGAAGCAGAGGTATCACGTATTTACGAACTCCCTTTTCCGGGGGTAAAATAAACATGCTGATCCGGAGGGGAGATATTTATTTCGCGGATTTAAGCCCGGTTGTAGGCTCCGAACAAGGAGGGACCAGGCCGGTGCTTATTATTCAGAATGATATTGGTAATCAGTACAGCCCCACTACAATTGTGGCGGCCATAACCTCCAGTATAGAAAAGCCCAAACTGCCGACTCACGTCGAGATGCCGGCAGGGCCAGGGGGGCTTGAAAAGAATTCAGTCATTCTCCTCGAGCAAATCAGGACCATCGACAAAAGCAGGTTGATGGAGAAGGTGAGCGCTCTGGATGGTGAGATGATGGCCAGGGTCAACCAAGCCGTTGAAATCAGTCTCGGGCTGGTTGACTTATAAGCCTAAAGCGCCGTATGGGGATGACATCAATAAAACCTTTGCCGGACCCGGCAAGGGTGTTTTAGTTTTTTGGCCGGGCTGTCCACGGCTTATATATTATGGAAGGGAAGTAGATAAAGTGCTGGCCCTAGTAGGCGGAAGAGTTATAACGATGGCGGGGCCTGTCATTGACAGGGGCACAGTCCTGATCGACGGGGATAAAATAACCGCTGTGATGGAAGGAGTGATTGTTCCTTCCGGCGCTGAGCCCGTAGATGTTTCAGGCAAGGTTGTTATGCCGGGTTTAATTGACGCCCACAACCACGTGGGCATCGTGGAGGAGATCTACCGGGAGGAAGGCGATGACTGCAATGAAAACACAGATCCGGTGACCCCCCACCTGAGGGCTATAGACGCCGTTAATCCCTCCGATCTGGGTTTTCGTGACGCCTTGGCGGGTGGTGTCACCACTGTAGTTACGGGGCCGGGCAGCGCTAATATCATCGGCGGGGAAATGGTGGCTATGAAAACACACGGGACTGTGATAGATGAGATGATAGTCCGCTTCCCGGCCGGACTGAAAGCGGCGCTGGGGGAGAACCCCAAGCGCAGCTACGGGCCTGATAAAAAAATGCCCGCCACCCGTATGGCCTCAGCAGCTCTCTTAAGGGAGGCGCTGACCAAGGGCCAAAATTATTTAAAAAAAGAGAACCCCGAAAAGGACCTGAAAATGGAGTCGCTGTCCAGGGTGCTGAAAAGGGAGGCGCCGCTGCGCGTGCACGCTCACCGGGCTGATGATATCATGACCGCTGTCCGGATTGCTGGTGAGTTCGGGGTCAAGCTGGTGATTGAGCACTGCACGGAAGGTCATCTGGTGGCTAAGCAGTTAGCTGCCAAAGGGATACCTGCAGTGGTTGGACCGCTCATTACCAACAGGGTGAAGGTGGAAATGCAGGGTATTACCCTGAAGACGGCAGCGGTCCTGGCCGGCGCGGGAGTTACCTTCGCCATTATGACCGACCACCCGGCGGTCCCTATTCAGTACCTGGCAGCTTCAGCCGCCCTGGCCAAAAAGGGGGGCTTGTCCGATGAGCAGGCGCTGCAGGCTGTAACTATTAACGCTGCCGTCATCCTCGGACTGGAAGGTCGCCTGGGGAGTATCGAGCCGGGCAAAGACGCGGATATTGTTATCTGGGACGGCTATCCCCTGGATATTTCATCACGGGTTGAGCAAGTTTTTATCAATGGTCAAAGGTGTTTTCCGTTTGATGGAGAAATATAGAATTAAAAGATTTTAATGGATTTATAAAAGGAATTTGCAAACGCATGTCGTATAATAATGTTGGTATTATTATACTGTAATGTTATTAGATGTAACGCAGTGTTGAGAGGTGATGTAATAATGTCAGAACCCCTAAAAATTTTGATTGTTGATGACCAGCCCGGGGTGCGTTACCTTCTCGATATTGTAATCAGGGAAGTGGGGCACCAAGTATATACCGCCAGGAACGGGCTGGAAGCTGTAGATATTGCTAAAGCCAGCCATCCTGACCTGGTTTTTATGGATGTACGGATGCCCCTGATGGGAGGCCTTGAAGCGCTTGGTAAAATTAAAGCGATGCTCCCCGAAACCGAGGTGATTATCATGACAGCATACGGTTCAGAGGAAACCGTCACCAGGGCCATGGAAGGGGGGGCGCTGTGTTGCATTGCCAAGCCCTTTGACGTAGAGAAAATCAAGGAACTCCTGGAGAACCTGGAATGGAAGCATTCATGCTATAAAAAAACTTTAATTAGAGATTATGCTTAAGCGGTCCCCAGGTTCGACCATACTTTCTCCCTCCCGGTGGAGGGTTTTGTTTTTTCATGGTGAATTATAGTAATTGGGGGGATTGCCCCATGGCGGCAAAGGTTATAATATTAATACTATCATGCAAAAGGCGTCATATACTGGAGTGAAAAGATTGTTTTACACAAACACGAAGTCGCCGGAAGAAACGGCCCGGATCGGAATGATGCTGGGATCGTTTCTAACAGCCGGCGACATAGTCTGCCTGCAAGGGGAGCTTGGCGCCGGAAAAACCTGTTTTGCCCAAGGGGTGGCCCGCGGTATGGGTATTGAAGACCCGGTGACCAGTCCCACTTTTAACCTGGTTAATGAATACCACGGGGAGCTGACGCTTTATCACCTGGATGTCTACCGGCTTAACGGCCCCGGTGATTTGGATGACCTTGGTTATGAAGATATTTTTTACGGAGATGGCGTAACTCTGATAGAATGGGCGGAACGGGTGCGGGAAGCTCTTCCTGCGGAAAGGTTGGAAATTCTTATAAACAGGGGTACCCAAGACGAATTCAGGGAGATCAGGATGCTCCCGCGGGGTGATAGGTACCGGCTGGTGGTTGAGGGGTTGATGTCTGTTGTTTGTTCTGGGAGTTGAGTCCGCCACACCGGTGGCCTCGGTCGCGGTAGCCGGCCAGGGGGGGATCTTGGCTGAACGCATGGTGTTGAACCGGCGGACACATTCCGTAAACCTCCTTCCAATGCTCAAGGCTGTGCTGGAGGAGTCGGAGATAGACCGCCGTAAGCTGACCGGTATAGCGGTTTCAGGTGGCCCTGGTTCTTTCACCGGCCTGCGTATCGGCATGAGCACCGCCAAGGCGCTGGCCTGGGTCTGGGGACTTCCGGTGGTGGGTATTTCAACCCTGACGGCGCTGGCGCATCCCCTGGCCGGGAGCGGCGGCCTGGTTTGCCCCATACTGAACGCCCGCAAGAACGAGGTTTATACCGCCATCTATGATTGCCAGGGTGAGGTTGCTAATTGTATACAGGGTCCTGCGGCCGTTGGCCCGTCGCGGCTGGCTGAAATTATTTTGGAATTCAAGCGGCCGGTGACCCTTTTGGGTGACGGGGTCCCTGTTTATGGAGCCCAGCTGCGGGATGCCCTTGGCAGCATGGCAAGACTCGCGCCTCAGGCCGCGAGCTTTCCCAGGGGGGCGGCCGTAGCTGAACTGGGTCTGGCAGCTTTGCGGGAAGGCCGTGGTATTGCCCCGTCTGCCCTGCAGCCTGAGTACATCAGGCCTTCCGAGGCAGAGTTGACCTGGCTGCGAAAAAATTGTCCGGGGGGGTAGAATGTTTGAAGCTCGTTTTTACAAGTATGCGCCTGGAGCACTTAAACCAGGTACTGGATATAGAAGAAGTTTCCTATCCTGCGCCCTGGTCCTACTATGCTTTTGCTTACGAGCTTCTGCAGAATAACCTGGCCCATTACATCGTGGCCTTGAGCGGGCATAAGGTGGTGGGTTACAGCGGGATGTGGCTGATTCTGGACGAGGCTCATATAACCAACGTGGCGGTCCACCCGGACTACCGGCAGAGAAATATCGGCAAGTCGTTGATGCTGGAAATGATCAGACTGGCGATAGAAAAAGGCTCCACCGGAATGACCCTGGAGGTCCGCCCCACCAATACAGCAGCCAGGCGGCTTTACGAGGCGCTGGGTTTTGTGGAAAAAGGCCGCCGCAAGAAATACTATACGGATAACAACGAGGACGCCATCATCATGTGGAAAAGCAACCTGTCCGGTAAAGGAGAATGTTCAACCGGCCAATAGTAAAAAATCATCTGTCATCCGGCTTAACAGCCGGTTATTTATTTTATGATATAATTTATAAGGCTAACCTGTCACAAATAGCCCTTTGTCTCTGTTTAATAAATGAAAGCCAAAACACCAGGGGGTACCGGGGAATGGCCCTGCAGTCGACAGCCGACAAGCCCATAAGCAGCCATAACGGCTTTAGAGAGCTTTTTGACCGCCACTACCCGGCCATTTGCCGCCATCTCACCTGCCTTCTGGGTAATCGCGCCGCCGCGGAGGACATTGCCCAGGAAACGTTTATTCGGCTTTACCAGGCGCCTCCCCCTGAACCGTCAAATATGGGCGGTTGGCTGGCCAGAGTTGCGACCAACCTCGCTTACAACCACCTGCGCAGTGAGAATAGCAGGTCTCGTCGCGAGGTGAGCGCCGGTCTGGCTGAGGTACTGGCCGGGGACGGACCGGAGGAATTACTGGTGCGGGGAGAAGAAATTGCCTTGACCAGACAGGTCTTGGAGCAGCTCCCGGAAAGGGACCGGGCCTGCCTTCTACTCAGGTTTTCCGGGATGGATTATGCCGGGATCGCCCGCGCCACCGGTATCAAACAATCCTCTGTAGGTACTGTGTTGGCCCGTGCTCGCGCCAAATTCAGGGTAGAATACACCAAGTTCAAGGGAAGTGATTGAGGTGCGCTGTTATGATATCGGTACCCTGCAGGCTTACCTGGACGGGGAATTAAATGAATCTGACAGGAAGCGGCTGGAAGAACACCTGTTGGGCTGCGATGCATGTTGCGCTGCAGCGGAGCGTCTAAAGGATAATCAAAACTATACCAACGCCAAGCTAACCGGTTATTACCACGCGCTGACCAGTGACTCTGTTGACACAGGCCTGGCCTGGAGCAGGTTCAACAGGGGCAAGTTACAGGACCGGATCGCCTCGCGCCGTGGGAAAGGAGTGTTTAGCATGTTTGCAAAATATCGTTCAGCTGCCGTTTCGGCAGTGGTTGTACTGGCCATAGCTACAATCTTCAGTTTTGGTTCCGTCCGTTCAGCGGCAAGTGAACTACTGAGCATTTTCCGAGTTGAGAAGGTAACAACCATAAGTATTACGCCTGAGGATATGGCTAATATTGAAAGAAGTATACGCGAGGGCGCCGGGCAGGTAAATATTGAAAATTTCGGTAAGCTTGAGTTCAGCGGCAAGATAGAGTCTTTCAGGGTAACGCAGGCTGAAGCGGGTGAAGCCCTGGATTTTCAGCTCAAGTTGCCCGCTGTTATACCCGAGGGTTTTGAGGTTCAGGAATTTAATAAAACTACCGGTGGCACCATGGACCTCACTCTGGATACCGTGAGAACCAACGAGGTGCTAAAATCACTTGGCAGCAGCAAGTTATTGCCTGACGAGCTCAACGGCAAGATGTTCACGGTCAAATTTCCGGTCACCGTACAGGCTTTATATGCCGGGGCCAACGATAACCGGGTCATGGTGCTGCAGGGGCGGAGTCCCGAACTTGTGGCCCCGGGTTCGGATGTGGCGGCTATAAGGGACGCGCTTTTAGCCCTGCCTTTTCTGCCGGAAAACCTGCGCAGGCAGTTGGCCGCAGTTGACGACTGGCAGCACACCATCCTGGTGCCTGATATAGATGGTTCTTCGCAAGAAGTCAGCGTGGCCGGACAGCAGGGTGTATTTGTAACGCCAAGCGCCGCCGGGAATCACAATGGGCGTGGCAACATCAACAGCCTGATCTGGCAGGAAAATGGCGTTGTTTATGCCATAGCCGGCAACCTGGACCTGGAGCAGGCTCAACAAATGGCCGCCTCAATGAAGTAGTGCGGCAGACCGGAAAACAATCCTTGCATATGTCCGGGGAGTGGCTTCAAGTTTTCAATGGCCATTCCCCGGCTTTATGGTGTTCTGGATAGCCTTTTCGAAAACATTTTTAGAGACAGGAGACGGTTCTCATTGCTAACCTAAATGTCATTTTGAAAGGAGTGTTGGCCATTTGATCCTGGAGACTAGCAACTTGACCAAGATGTACGGCAGTAAAACCGGTTGTAGCGATATCTGCCTGGCGATTGATAAGGGACAAATCTTTGGTTTTCTGGGTCCCAACGGAGCGGGTAAAAGCACTCTGGTCAAGATGCTGGTGGGGCTTCTTTTCCCCACCTCCGGTACAGCCTCGGTCCTGGGGCGGCCTCTGGGAGACCTGGAGGCCAGGCGCAAGACGGGCTTTTTGCCGGAGAATTTCCGCTACCAGGAGTGGCTGACCGGTGAAGAGCTGCTTTCCTTCCATGCCTCCCTCTACAAGCTGACCGGCGAGGAAAAGATGAGGCGCATACCGGCTGTCCTGGATCAGGTGGGGCTGGGCGGCAAGGGAAAGCAAAAAATAGGCTCCTACAGCAAAGGCATGCAGCAGCGGGTCGGCTTGGCCTGCGCCCTGCTGCCCGACCCCGACCTGGTATTCCTGGACGAGCCCACATCAGCCCTGGATCCTCTGGGAAGGCGCGAGGTGCGCGAAATTATGATGGAACTGCGCAGTCGCGGTAAAACGGTATTCTTAAACAGTCACCTGCTCAGCGAGGTAGAAATGGTCTGCGACCAAGTGGCTATTATCAACCAGGGCAGAATCATGGCCGCGGGTACCATGAAAGAGCTGCTGGTGGAGACAGTGGAGGTGGAAATGCAGGTAGAAGGCCTAACCCCACAGCTGGTTAACGAACTTGCCACCTTGGGCAGGTCATGCTTTGTCAACGAAAGTCTGGTCAGGTTAAGGCTGGGCTCACGGGAACAGATACCATCTCTCGCCGCAGCAGTGGTCCGGTCAGGCGCTAACCTGTTCAGTCTGCAGACAAGGCACAATTCTCTGGAGGAACTGTTTGTTAATTTAATTCAGGGAGGTGGTGAAGGGTATGCCGGCAGTGGCCCTGCTAACTGTTAAAGAAGTGATACGGCGGCGCATACTCCTGGTAACCCTTGTTTTAGCGGTGGTCTTCCTGGCCCTTTACGCCACCGGGGTCCACTATGGCTACCGGGATATGGCGGCTCACGCCGGACCGCTGCAAGGGCTGATGGCTGCCCAGTTTCTAGCTCTGGGCCTTTATTTCGGCAGCTTCATTATCGCCTTTCTGGCTGTAATGGCGGCCGTGGGGGCGATATCGGGGGATATTGAAAACGGCGCCATTTTCGCTATAGTGCCCAGGCCGGTCAGACGCTCCGAAATTATACTGGGCAAGTTTCTGGGCTACGGGCTAGTCCTGTCGGCTTTTGCCATCCTTTTTTATATTGCGGTGCTGGTTATCATACGCGTAAATACCGGTATGAGCGTGCCGGTCCGGCCGGGCGCGTTGGGGCTTTTTTGTCTCCAGCCGCTGGTCCTGCTGGCGGTTACCCTGCTCGGGACCACCTTTCTGTCCACCCTGGCCAACGGGGTGGCAGCCTTCATGCTTTACAGCGTCGGATTTGTGGGCGGGATGCTGGAGCAAATCGGCCACCTGGCGGGGAGCCAGGTGCTTGTTAAAATCGGCATATTTTCCAGCCTGGTGATGCCGGTCGACGCCATTTACAGAAAAATCGTCTATAGCTTGTTGTCGGCGTCCGGGGCGTCTTACTCCGCTTACATGTTGGGTCCCTTTGGGGCCGGTTCCGAACCAAGTGTATGGATGCTGGTCTATACCGGGCTTTATATGCTGTTTTTTCTAGCTATGGCCGTACGCGTGTTTTCCCGGAGAGACATCTAGTCAAGATAATTTATTAAAAAAATTTCATGATTAACAAAGCACAAACGAGGTAGCAAAGCAACTGCTCCACATGAGCATTCGTTCGGCCCTATTCGCAATTGGAGGTTGGATATTACAAACATATCCTCTGGCAAGATACATCCTCGCGTAGTACAATTTAAATATTGTTACAGTGAAATGACCCGGAAGAAAAGATTACTTGCGGGTATTTTTACGCCTTAATTCCCATCTGAATCCCTGCCGACGCCCATCCTGATAGCTTCCAAGCGCTGCAATAATACAGATTTGATTTCATTGATACAAACATGAATCAATTTTACCCGGATCGTTAATCCGGCTCCCGGCGGCTTCCTACGTCAGATCCCCGGAATACCTGGTTTATTCCCGCTTTGAGATTTGATTTCCCACTGTATTCATTTTTAAAGACCCCGGCACAGCTGTTGCATATTTAGATAATAGCAAAATTTCTGTAGTTTTATTTGGGACAGGCATAAGAAACAGTAACATTTCGCCATGCTTTTAAAAGGAAGGAAGCGAAGTGTTCTTGGCATGATATTTTGGAGTATGGTGGCGGCAGATATAAATTTTTTTTATGGCAATTGTTCTATTTTAAGGGGGGATGCCTGATTCATTGCCGCATTGTTAAAAAAAGGAGGGAGGATCTGCAAGTAACGGTAAAATGAAATTTGTAGCAAATCAAAAGGAGGGGATTTGTAACAAATGAGTTCAAATTTAGCAGCCCTGGATGTTGATGCAGCAACACCTGCCAAGCCAGCCTCTAATTATCGCTATATGGCGATTTTTCTAATCGCTATGGCAATTACGGTCAATTATATTGACCGCGTTAATATCGCTGTGGCAACACCAACCCTAATGACAGTTCTTGGTCTGTCAGCTTCTCAGATGGGTGTGTTGATGTCGGCATTCTTCTGGTCCTACACTTTAATGATGATACCTGTCGGCGCTCTTTTAAATAAGTTTGGTCCCAAAATGTTGATGTTCTACTCCTGCCTGGGTTGGGGCCTGGTGACGGTAATGACCTCCCTGGTAAATAGTTTCGGTTCTTTTTTGGCGGTCCGGATCGGGCTTGGCATCACGGAAGCTCCCAGTTATCCTGCCGCTCCCCGGGTGGTGTCGGTATGGGTGCCGAAACGTGAGCGCACCATGGCTTCCGCCTGCTTTGACTGCTGTGCCAGGGTGGGGAACGCCTTTGCGCCGCCTCTGGTGGCCTTTATCATTGTTGCCTGGGGCTGGAAGGCATCATTTGTTGTATCCGGCATGATCGCGGTAGTTTACAGCTTCGTCTGGCTATACTTATATAAGGACCCCGACGAGCATCCGAAAGTTACTGATTCCGAGCTGGCCTACATCCGCCAGGACGAGGTCTTAACAGAGGAAGGCCAGGTTGTGGTGAAACCGATCCCGCTTGCAAAGCTGTTTACTTACCGGGTGATCCTCCAACTCTGCGGCGGCTACGCTCTTTATATGTACTTCTGGACAACCTTTAATTCCTGGATACCTGCGTACATGATGAAAGTATGCGGGCTTAGCCTGAAATCAATGGGGTTTGCAGCAATGTTTCCCTATATCGCCGGTGTGTCGATGGAGTTGCTCGGAGGTTTTGTTTTCGACCGTTGGTTCAGAAGGGGCGCAACGATTACTGCCATCCGGCGTACCGGGATGGGCGTGGGAATGATCGGCGGAGCCATAGCCCTCTATTTGGCGACACACGCTGCCGCCAGCTCGCCGGCAATGGCCATATTCTGGTTGACCTGCTCTATGGGTATTTTCTCCTTCGGCGCCTCCAACGTCTGGGCGATTCCTACCGACGTGGCTCCTTACGGCCAGGCCGGGGGTGTCGGTGGAGTCTACAGTTTTGTCGGCAACTTTGGTTCCTTGCTGGGTCCGATAGTGACCGGAATCATTGTCGATACCGCTTTTGGCTACAACGGGGCCTTGATTGTTATGTGCATTCTTTCAGCATTGGGCGCCCTTCTCTATATGACCTGCAAATACGAAAGATTGGAACCAAAATATTAGGTCTTGATATTGCTTACACCTCTTAAGGAACTGGGGGTGAGCCCGAAGGCTTTCCCCAGTCCCTTTTCTCATGTTAATCATGCTGGGAGGGGCGTAAATGAAAGTGATACTGATCGGAGCTGCGGTACTGGTATTGTTGACCATCAGCTACCTAAAGGGACGCTCTAAGATGAGAGAGGCGGAGCGTATGGACCAGCTTGTCACCGAGAAATATCAGATCGGAGAACTGCTGGGAACTGTCTCCTACCACGGTGGGTTCCCCCCGATTCCCCGGCCGGAGCCCCTCAAAGTTGGATTGGCCGGCGGCTCTCTGGTGCTTTATTCCCTAAAGGGGGAGGCCGGTACCATACCCTTTCAGCGCATCAAGAAGATTGAGCATTTTACAACACGCACCAAGGCTAACTTGAAGAATAAAAGCGTGGTCTTGTGGGGGCCTATCGCCCCGATGGTCTTTAAAGACAAATACAGACATTTTACCTTGATTAAATACACCGATATCAATAATGATGAGAACAATCTCCTGCTGGAATTAAAAGACAGCGGGGCATGCCGGGAGTTTTCCGGCCAGCTTAGCGGCAGTTGGCGCAGTTTTAAAAAGAATTCACAGTAAGGAACAGCAAGAGGTTAAGTTGCAGCCCGGAAATCTGCTGCTATTGATACAGCAATGAATCATGTTGATTCATTGCTGTATCAAAACCTGGCATGATTACGATCCTATGAGAGCTATTTGGCTTGAGGTAATTGAGGTTAGTTTCCATAAACCGTGCTGTTAACCGGGTTTCAACGAAAACTAATCAGTTTTTTAAATTTTAATGTCACACTGGTATGCTTCTTGCTCTTATCCATGAGTAAGCAATTAATATGGAGGGATTGGGGGAGTAATAAGTCTATCAGCTTCACGGAATTACCCAATAACAAATCAAAAGGGGGATTTTCTAAATGGGTGTCATCAATGATTTTACTTACCAACATCCTATCAAAACGATCTTGGAGACTGGAGGCCTCAAAAACAGACTGGCTGATGAAGTTAAAGCCCTTGGTACGGACAGGATTTTACTGGTAACAGACCCTGGCGTACTGAATGCCGGTCTGCTGAATGATGCGGAAGCTGCTCTGAAAAACGCAGGCATCACTTACAAGATCTTTTCCGGAGTAGAGCCCAACCCGAGAACCGAAAGCTGTTACAAGGGCTACGAGATGGCTCAAGGAATTGAAGCAGGCGCAGTTGTCGCTGTTGGCGGTGGCAGTCCGATAGATGTTTCCAAAGCTATAGCATTGCTGATGACCAACGGCGGGGACCTGGAGAGCTATGAAGGTCCTGAAAAGTATAAAAATGCTCCCCTGCCAACCATTTGCGTGCCGACTACGGCAGGTACCGGCAGTGAAACCACAGCCATGACCGTTATTACTGTTAAATCCAGGAATTATAAGATGACCATCCTGGGCAAGAGCATGCTCCCGAACGTAGCACTGCTTGACCCGTCGATTTTCTCCAAAATGCCTCCGTTTATCGCGGCTTCCACAGGTATGGACGCCCTTACCCATGCGATCGAGTCATATATCAACCGTGCTGCTAACCCCTTTACTAATTCCTTTGCAGTAGAAGCGATCAGGTTGATCGGCAAATACCTCAGGCATTTTGTAGGCCAACCGGCTGATTTGGAAGCGGCGACCGGAATGTTGGTAGCCAGCAACCTGGCCGGTATTGCCTTTAACATCTCCAGACTTGGCGACTGCCATGCCATGGCTCACCCGCTGGGCGGTTTCTTCGACGTCCCCCACGGTGTCGCCAACTCCGTTCTGCTCCCGATCACTATGGATTTCAATTTGCTTGCTGACCACGGAAAATATAAGATCATCGCTGAATTATTAGGCGAAGATGTCAGCAGGATGACAGATCTGGAAGCAGCTCCCTACGCAGTTGAAGCTGTGAAAAAATTATCCAAGGATGTAGGGATCCCGGAAAACCTTGTAGCGTATGGTGTCACTGAAGATAAAATTCCTCAGATGTCAAAAGACGCCATGCTCAGCGGCAACATCGCGGTTAACCCCAGGGTAACGAAACTTGCTGATATAGAAAATATGTACAGGTTAGCGCTGAAATAAAAATATTGAGGTTACGGAAGTTGTCATTAAAAACAGACTTTGGCGAGGCGCAGTTCGTGGACTGAAAGCCTGAACTGCCCTCCCGCTCCAATAAAACATGGGTTTCGTTAAGAAGAGGAGGTTTTTGTTTATGGCGCTTATGCTGCCGACCGCCAGAAGAAAAGATGGCGACGAGGTACCATATATTCCGCTTAAGATTTTCAATTTCAAACTGAGGTTACCGTTTGTTCACTGGGGGATTGAAGGCTCTGAGATCCTTCAGGCGATGGTTATGTTTGTCACCGCCATGGGGATCATCCAGGTGATGAAGGACGTCTTTGACATGCCCTTCGAACTGGCCATGACCATTGTTGTCTTCCACGAGTTGATGTACTGTTTGCACCAGTTGCTGGGCGATCCCATTGTTCCCGGCTGGATCACGCCGGCGCTGCCGCTGGTTATCGCCTATTTGAACAAGATTACCGTTGGTACCGACCGTATTGAAGGATTGATTGCACTGCAGGTAATGCTGGGCCTTATCTATTTCGTCCTAGGTGTCACCGGACTGGCCAAGAAACTGATCGAATACACGCCCAAGGCGATTCAATCAGGTATTTTGCTGGGAGCGGGTGTCTCGGGGCTTATTGGAACATATGTATTCGCCCCGACCGGAACCGGTCTCATGAAATATCCATTAAGCATCACTGTCGGCGGGATATTCGCGCTCTACCTGATATATTCCAAAGGCTTTACTGAAAAAGTTCGCAGCGGTCAAATGGACGGCAAAAAATTCCTGATGACAGTTGCCAATCTAGGTATTGCGCCTGGTATTGCTGCCGGGATTATCGTCGGTTGGATTTCAGGCGAGCTTCCCTTGCCGGTTATGCAACCGGGGCTGTTCTTTATCCCTCAATTTAGCGAAGTATTAAATAATTATTCAGTTGTCGGATTAGGCATGCCGCCAGCCCAGGTTTGGCTCGCTGCCATACCGATGGCCCTGGTTGCCTATATCATCGCTTTCGGCAACATGATCCTTGGTGAAACGGTCATGAGAACTGCCAACGAACAATACAGGCCCGACGAAAAGGTCGATTCGGACCCCAACCGTATGAACGTAGTTTGCGCGATCAGAAACTTCGCTGAAGGTTTCTTCTTCCCGCATGCCGGTCTGGGCGGCCCGACATGGACGGCGATGCAGGTTACTATCTGCGAGCGTTACAAGGGCGGCCGCAAGGCTATGGACTCCATCTTCTCTGGTATGGGCACCTTCAACTATATGAAATTTGCCAGTTGCTTGATCCTGCCGCTGGTGTTGATCTTCCAGCCGGCGCTCCCCATCGCGCTCTCGTTGACCATGATGATCCAGGGTTTTGCCTGTGTCTACATTGCCATGAACATGGTTTCAAATAACACCGAGCGTGGTATTGCCGGTATCTGCGGCGCTGCTCTGGCGGTTCAGGGCGCAGCCTGGGGACTGGGAGTCGGCATCTTGCTTTGCGCATTATTACTCGGCAAAGAGGCCTTTATTCAAAAAACTGAGGAGAAAAAGCCTGCAGAGCCAGCAACTGCTCCAGTATCATAAAAAACTTGATAGGAGTGGTGGGTGTAAAAAATGGCAAAATTATTACAGGTTAATCTTGCAAAGGGTCAAGTCCATTACGAGGATGTGCCCGAAAAGTATCGGTTGCTGGCTGGTCGCAGTTTAACATCTCAAATCGTTTTGGACGAGGTGGAACCTATCTGCGAGCCCTTGGGGGAACTCAATAAACTGGTTATCGCTCCCGGTCTTTTCGCAGGTACACGCTGCCCTAACAGCAACAGGATCTTTATAGGGGCGAAAAGTCCGCTTACCGGAACGATCAAGGAGAGTAACGCCGGCGGCACTGTTGCTCGTAAACTGGCCAAACTGGGTATAAAGGGTATCATTATTGAAGGTAAGCCTGCTTCAGATGCCTGGAATGTCCTGGTGATCAAGAAGGATGAAGCCATACTGGTACCGTCACAGGAACTGGTGGGCTTAGGCAACTACAAGACCATGGAGAGCCTGCATGAATCCTATGGCGCTAAAGTCGGGATCATGTCTATTGGTCAAGCGGGTGAAATGATGCTTTCTGCTGCTTCAGTAGCGGTCAGCGACCCGGACGGGCTTCCTAACAGGCACTGCGGACGGGGTGGAATGGGCGCCGTGTTGGGTTCCAAGAGGATTAAGGCGATTGTGGTGGATGACACCGGCGCCGACGATGCCATAGCCGAGATCGCCGATCCGGAAGGTTTCAATGAAGTCTGCAAGGAATGGACCAAGACACTGGCCGCAAACACCGTTGGTCTGAAGAATTTCGGAACCACCAACCTGGTCAACCCGATTAATGCGGTGGGCGGACTACCTGTCAAAAACTTTAGCCAGGGCTCCTATGACAGGTTTGAAAAAATCAATGGACAGGCTCTAGCTGCGGCATGTATAGCAAACGGCGGTAGAGTGGGACATGCCTGCTCCCCTGGTTGTGTCGTCAGGTGTTCCAATGTTTACCATGATAAAGACGGCAAGTACGTTGTTTCGGCGATTGAGTTCGAGACCGTTGCACTATTTGGATCCAATCTTGATATCGATAACCTGGAAACTATTGCCAGGTTGAATAGGCTTTGCAACGACTACGGTGTCGACACGATGGACGTCGGCGGGGCTGTGGGCGTTGCTATGGAAGCAGGAATTGCCAGTTTTGGCGATGAAGAAGCAGCCTTGGATATGGTGGAACAGATTGGTAAAGGCACTATTCTCGGCAGGCTTCTCGGTAATGGTTCTACCATTACCGGCAAGGTCCTGGGCGTAACCCGTGTACCGGCCTCCAAGGGACAGAATATGTCGGCATATGACCCGAGAGCCTTGAAAGGGACCGGCGTTACCTACGCTACCGGGACGCAGGGTGCCGACCACACTCTAGGCAACGGCTTGCCGGGACGCTTCGGTGTTGATACCAACAGTAAGGATCAACAGGTGGAAATCTCCCGCAAACTGCAGATCATGACCGCCGTTGTGGACGGACTTGGGTTGTGCCTCTTTATAGGACCGATGCCGCCGACCATGGATACACTGGTCAAGGTGTTTTCAAAGTATGTGGGTAAGGATATCACTCTAGATGAGCTTCTGGAAAGGGGCAAAGATCTCCTCAGGGTAGAAATGTCCTTTAATAAGCTAGCAGGCTTCACCAATGCTGATAACAGGCTGCCTGAATTTTTCAGCAATGAACCGCTTGAACCAAAGGGAGTCGTTTTCGATATAACACCTGAAGAGCTTGATGCTGTTCTCAATTTCTAATTCGTTAGTAGAAACACTATTCAAAGGAGGCGTTAGTCATGGCGCTTCCTTTGAATTTTTTTTTTAGTAGAAGGGAGTATGAAATATTAGTCGAATAATTATATAAACTCACTTTATGTCGTTTGATGTCATAATTTCTTTAACCATAAACAGAATTTGTAAATAAAATACAAAACACTTACTAACAATATAATTAATTTTCCATTAGCGCGTAATTATCACTTAATTATCATATTGCTGTCCTATGTTGGCACAATTCTCCGGTCACAGGCCCATTTTTAGTTGCATCAGTGGTCATTATAGGGGGTGTAAAATTGAGCAAAATCAATTACAGCCGGGACAAGATGCTCAAGCTGATGTTATCCAGGATGCTAAAGGCCAGTAATGACATGGTACTTATCATCGACAGCAGAGGAATAGTTACCCTGGTCAATCAGAAAGCTGCCAAATGGCTGGGGCGCAAAAAGAATGAGCTTGCTGGTTCCAGGATAGAA
Source organism: Pelotomaculum sp. FP (assembly GCF_004369245.1). Classification (NCBI taxonomy): domain Bacteria; kingdom Bacillati; phylum Bacillota; class Clostridia; order Eubacteriales; family Desulfotomaculaceae; genus Pelotomaculum; species Pelotomaculum sp. FP. The sequence continues at coordinate 40,746 of NZ_QFGB01000029.1, forward strand.
GAATTGATCAACGATATTGATGAAATTGTGGATGCTTTGGCCGGTAAACGAAGCCTGGAAAAAGAGATAATAGTAGATAAAACCCACTATCTGGTTAAGTTCGAACCCATCATACTGGGGAGAAAAAGAAACCTCGGTGGAATATTGGTTTGCCGGGATATCTCTGTCCGGAAAAAGATGGAAGAAGCTTACAAGGAACTTGATGCAGTTCTTGACACCTCTTCTGACAGTATGTATATCACAGACGGCGAAGGTAAAACCTTGCGGATCAATGCTGCTTGCAACAGGACCACCGGCCTTGAGAAAGATGTAGTGGTCGGATTGAATGTTAAGGATATTGTTGCCAAGGGGTTATTTAATAAATCGAGCACCCTGGAGGTATTGAAAACGAAATCAAAGGTTACGATCCTGCAGAATGTTACAGATCGAGTCGTGATCGTAACCGGGACGCCACTTTTCGACGAGCAAGGCAATATCTGGCGGGTGGTGAGTAGCGCCAGGGATATCACTGAACTGAACCGGTGGAAAAATCAGACCGAAGAGGAGCGTCGCTTAAAGGACCAGTACTATTCGGAACTGGTAGAGATGCGGGTTAGACAGATGACCCGTGGAGAGGGTGATTTCATAGCCAGCTCGGCGGCGATGCAGCAGGTAGTAGAACTGGCCATGAGAGTGGCCCGTACCGATTCCACCGTACTTGTGAGGGGCGAATCGGGGGTCGGCAAGGAAGTGGTAACCAAGTTCATCCACCGGAACAGCACCAGAAAAAAGAGTGCTTTCATGAAGATCAACTGTGCCGCCATCCCTGAAAATCTGCTGGAATCCGAACTTTTCGGCTACGAGCCGGGGGCCTTTACCGGGGCCATGAAAAAGGGCAAGGTCGGCTTGATCGAACTGGCCAACCACGGGACACTTTTCCTGGATGAGATTGGAGAGATGCCGCTAGCATTACAGGCCAAGCTGCTTCAGGTGATCCAGGAGAGGACCTTCTACCGGGTGGGCGGCACCAAAGCCATTGAGGTCGATATCAGGATCATCGCCGCCACCAATAGAGATCTGGAGAAGCTGGTGGAGGAGAAGAAGTTCCGGGAGGACCTTTTCTACCGGCTCAATGTTATTCCGATTACGATACCGCCGCTGCGGGAACGTAAAGACGATATCGTGCCCTTGTTGGGATGTTTCCTTGACAAGTTCAACAAGAAACACCAGATGGATAAGAAGATCAGCAACGACGCTTTTAGTTATCTGCTCAGGTATCGTTGGCCGGGGAACATCAGGGAATTGGAAAACATGGTTGAGCAGCTGGTAGTGATTACTCCGGCCGATCTGATTGAGCCACAACATCTCCCGGGTTATATTCATAATCTGCCTAACCCGCTGAACAAGCAGGATAAAGTTACCGTGCCAGGCGTGGTCTCATTGCCGGAGGCGATAGAGGAGGTCGAGAAACAGCTCTTCCTCTCGGCTTACGAGAACTGCAAGAACACCTACCAGACCGCCAAAATGCTCGGTGTAAGCCAGCCTACGGTGGTCAGGAAATTGAAAAAATATAAGCAGAACATCGGTTAGAGGTGAGGTTCGATGAGAGTAAGGATCCAGGTTTTCGGAGAACTGGTTGAATACCTTAAGAGCCCTGCCGGCGGCAAGATGGTTTTGGATGTTCCCGAAGGAACTGATATCGAAAAAATGCTGGCAAAGCTGGGTCTCTCTTCCGGGTATGTGGGCGTGGTGCTGGTGAACGGAAAGTTCAGCAGTAGGAATGCTATGCTGAACCACGATGATCAGGTCCAGATCATACCGCAGCTGGAGGGGGGCTAAGAAAAGGGAGTGCAATTTAACAATCATGCCGCTATGGGCGCCGGCAGAAGTTGGAAACTTGACAATGCGGGTGCGATTTCAACCGCATACGGCGCGCCGGCGCCGGACTTGTAGGCGGTAACGCTTTTATTAGAACGAGAAGCAGTATAAGGAAGTCTACAGACACTGTTGCTGCATTTCTATGGGGCCATGTGCAAATGAGAAGTGCTCTTAAGGATTAGAAATACTCTCATAAGCGATCAAAAAAACCTGCCGCTTTCGTCCTGTTACGGAAGCGGCAGGTTTTTTTAGATTTTTTTGATACTTTCATTAATATCCGTAAGAAATATCGGGACGACTATTTATTTTTCAAACGTTCCGCCTGCCGTCTGGCAGCTCTGTTTTCATTTTCCTGGATCGCCTTTTGGCGGTCTTTATTTCTTAAATGGATTATCTTATAGTTTGCATAGGTAAAAACAGCATAATCCAGAATAGCCAGCCAGAGTCTATATTTGTCCGGTACCAATTGTGATGTAAGAATAAATGCGCCTAAGGCGATGGTGGCTATTATCAGCAACAACCACTTGATAATCTCAGGATTCTTATACCATTTAGTCAATATTTTATCACCTGCCGTCTATTTGTGTCCACGAGGACTGATAACCGTGCACAATAATACATATAAGACTATAGATCCAGATAGTTTTTGTCAAGGTATTTTGCCGGTCTGGAATAATCAATCTGTTATCGGGATAATATAGCTGATATTATACGGACGGGGCTGATGGCATTGAGTATCAAAAACCGTAAAATAGCCGTGGTGGGGGTGGGGGCAGTGGGGGCTTCGACTGCTTTTGCCCTGGCCGTGAGCGGGTTGGCCACAGAACTGGCGCTGGTGGACGTTCACAAGGCCAAGGCTGAGGGAGAGGCCATGGACCTTGCCCATGCCGCGGCTTTTATCAAACCAATTCAGATTTATGCCGGGAACTTTGAGGACTGCCGCGACGCGGGCATTATTATCTTTACCGCCGGGGCGGGCCAAAAACCCGGCGAAACCAGAATGGACCTTTTAAAAACAAATTATCGCATTTTAAAGGATTGTCTAACCCAAATGGCCCTGACAGATGAAAATATTCTTATCATCGCCAGCAACCCGTTGGATGTACTGACTTACGCCGCCCTGAAAGCAACAGGCCTGTCCCCCGAGAGAGTCTTCGGGTCGGGGACGGTGCTGGACAGTTCACGCTTCAGGCATATCTTAAGCGAACATTGCGGTGTCGCGCCCAGGAACGTCCACGCCACTGTGGTCGGGGAGCACGGCGACAGTGAGGTAATGCTCTGGAGCCTGGCTGACATTGCCGGGACCCGCATAGACCATTTCTGTGAGCTGGTGGGTGTTCCACCCATCAAACGTGAGGAAGTGGACAAACAGGTGAGGAACGCAGGCTACGAGATTATATCCAGAAAGGGCGCCACTTACTATGCCGTCAGCCTGGCCATAAAGCGAATTTGTGAAAGCGTCATCCGTGATGAAAACACCATCCTTTCTGTTTCCGGCCTGGCCGACGGCCATTATGGTATTGATGGCTGCTGTCTCAGCCTCCCCTCAATAGTCAACTCCAGGGGGCGGGGTTACCCTCTGGAGCTGCCGTTAGCAGCAGAAGAAGAGGCCGCTCTGCGTCGCTCGGCGGAAGTATTAAGGAAAGCAATTGCCAGTCTGAATCTATAATAAGAGCTTGATAGCAGCAACTGTTTGCTTTCCACGACGGAACGGTGATTTATTGCCATTTAGCAGACACTTGCAATTAAACTGAAATAAGATATAATATATAGGTGACCTTGAATAAGGTTTAAGCATATGCGCCTGTAGCTCAGGGGATAGAGCGCCGGCCTCCGGAGCCGGGTGCGCAGGTTCGATTCCTGCCAGGCGCACCAGTATTAACAACAAAACCCTTGATATCAAGGGTTTTTTCTTTTTGAAATCAAGAAAGCCAGGCAGATAGTTCCGAAGGAACCCTTCATTTTTATTTAGCCATCTTTTCTAGTCTAGCAACCCTGGAAACGAGATAGCCTGTGTCTATCTCAATACTATCAAGCCGTTGAGCAAGGTGTTTTTGTAGATTTTCAATCTGGTCACCCTTTAAGCTGTACCGTCAAACAGGGCGCCGATCTTGTTAAAGGCTTCGTTTTCCAGGCGGGTTTCAAGCCGGCGTTGGCCTTTTTCAAGTGAATCCATACGAAACCATAGGTGCTGCGCCAGCGAAATATACATGGGATAATTTGGACGGTGGGTTCAATCCCCCCCCGCCTCCACCATCAATTTAGGTGAAAATAGATGCCATGCGGTCAAAGCCGCATGGCATCAGCCTTTTCGGGGGTTTTTACCCTCGTTTTTTTACTCCTCAATTTTATAGATGACATCGGGCTTTTTCGGCAAACTGGAGGGAATCGAACCAACGTTTAATCCTACGGCAATATAATTGATATGTTTCTATGCATACCCCACGTTGAGACAGTCACGGTGATAGAGCGAAAATAGCCTGAAATCAAGCGGTTTCGGCGATTTTAATTAAATATTTGAGTGTGTTGTATGTTCCCGTGGATGAGAGTTTCATGGGAATTTTTACTTAGGGGGGCCTAACTTTTACGCGAATCCAAACAAAAGCGCGAATTGGAGAGGGATTTTGCGATTTGTATAAGGAAAATGTATTGACAGAGAATATAAGATATTTTAGAATTAAGTAAACAGATAGTTTACTTGATAACACGCAAGTGAAATGAAAGCGGTGGATCTTTTGGGAATCAATGAGCGCAAGGAAAAAGAAAAGGAAATCCGCAGAAATGATATTATTGATGCTGCGGAAAGAATCTTTTTTACAAAAGGATATGATAATGCCACGATGGATGATGTGGCGAAAGAGGCGGAGTTCAGCAAAAGAACGGTATATGTCTATTTCAATAGCAAGGAGCAGATCTATTTTGAAATTATGATCAGGGGATACAAGCTGTTAATCGGTATACTGAAGGATGATTTACAAAAGGAAAAAGCCTGTAATGCGATAGAGGAAATAAGACAGATTGCTTTGACACTCTACCGGTTCAGCAAGGATTATCCGGAATATTTTAAAGCAATTATGGAGTATGAAAATGGTGAACTTGATTTTCAAAAAGGGGTTCCGGATCAAGCAAGAGAGGAGTGCTATGCCCTTGGAGAGGAAATACTGGGGCATCTGATCGGTGTGTTGGAAAAGGGCATGAAAGAAGATTCCATCCGCAGTGATTTGGATGTTGTAAAAACAGCTCTTGTTTTATGGGCCTGTATGATAGGTGTGTTTAATATCGCCAAGAGAAAAGCAAATTATCTTAAAAACTATCACATGACGACACCGGAGGAATTGATATCAGCAGCTTTTCAACTTATCTTCAGATCAATGCAAACTGAAAATAGAGGAAATGAAAGATGAGCAAGAGGACGGTGAAAAAAACTATGACCATTATTCTTTCAAGCATTGGCGCAGTATTCATCATAGCTTTGGCATCCCTATTGGTCATAAGCGGGATTTTTGAGTCGGCAAAGTATTTGGAACCTTGGCAAAAAACGTATTCGCAAAAATTTGATGATCCAAGAATCCAACTCGCGGCTCACGGACTGTTGGCTGCAAACGGCCATAACATGCAGCCTTGGAAAATCCGGCTCGACAAAGATGATCCCATGGTATTTTACTTATACGCCGATAATGACCGACTGCCCAATGAGGTAGACCCATTCGCTCGGCAAATGATAATTACGCAAGGTACATTTTTGGAGTATGTCAAAATTGCCGGAGATGAACTAGGGTATAAAGCTGCAGTGGAGTTATTTCCAAATGGCGGCTATGATGAACAAATACTGCAGGCGAGCATGAAAATCAAACCGGTGGCCAAAATCAGGCTTACAAAAGACCAACCTCAAAACAACCCTCTCTATGATTCCCTGTTTTTGCCTGATACTAACAGGGCGGCATATCAGTCAGACAAGTTAACCTCTGAACAGATAGATCAGTTGGAAGCCACCAATACTGATGTCAATATGTCGATAAAGATTTTTCAGGACAAAGAAAACATAGAAAAACAGGGAAGTTATGCAATGAAGAGCGCAACCATCGAAGCAGGCGTGAGCCGAGTGATGCAGGAAACGGATACTATTTTTCGTGCCAACGAGTACCAAAAAAACAAATATCGTTACGGTTTTTCTGTTGAAGGACAGGGTACTTCAGGCATCATGCAGCATATCTTGCAGGGCTTGGTCACGGTCTTTCCTTCGCTGAACAGCGGGAAAGCAGCATCGGAGATGTTTATTCAGTCTACCCGGACATCGGTGGACAATACACCGGCCTATGCCATGATTATAACGAATGATAATAGTCGTTCAAGCCAGGTTAAAAGCGGTATGCTTTACAGCAGATTGGTACTGACAGCGCATCGTTTGGGTTTAGTTATGCAGCCCCTTAGCCAGGTTTTGGAAGAATACCCCGAAATGAAAGAGCCATACAGCGGCATTCACCGCGACTACGCTTCAGACGGAGGTACCATTCAAATGCTCGTTCGTTTGGGGAAGCCCACAAAAGAAGTCCCACAGAGCATGCGAGGCGATGTGATGGATTTGATAATCAGAGAATAAAAATCAAGAAATAAGTCTTGCTTGTAATCTCAGCACTATCCGATTAGCGACCTAAGCTTATCTACTTTCCTATAATCCATTATGATACTACATATATTATACAGATCGGAATGTAACATTCATATCCATGAAAGCCAATAATCGCAATGCAAGGCTATAAGCTGCTTAAAATGTTGACAGATCTTTAAAGTATTAAATGCTATTATAGACTGTTGTTAAAATAGTGATAAAACAATAGGGGAATTTAGGATTAAGAATTATCCGAATCATCGCAACAACGCACGTTGAGACGGTGGTGCGGCTGGAGAAAGTGACCAGAAAAGAACGTCAATATTGATATAATGTTGACTCACGAAAGAGCCCAGTATTGCTGGGCTCTTTCGCATCTTATATGAAAAAACTGGCCGCAGGGGTGTAAAACATAACGCGACTCTATTCTGGGAACACGAAAATATCCTCAATCGGTGCTTTTACAGCTCGTGAGATGTCTACCGCCAATTTCAAAGATGGGTTGTACTTTGCGGACTCAAGCCTGATAATTGTTTCACGCCTGACCCCGACCCTATTTGCCAATTCTTCTTGAGTTAGTTCGGCAAGCTGACGGTACTTTTTCAAATGGCTGATGTATTGTTCCATATTCGACCTCCGTCAGTGCTTCTCGTAATACCAGAATGCAACGGCGTAGGTGATGAACGTCGCCGCCCACCCGATCGCCGCTATTAAAACTGCGCCCGTGAGTCCGATAATTCCGGTCGTCAAACCGATACCGACCGCAAAGAGCACGGTGGCGGGTACAAACATCGTCGCGGCTTTCGCCTTAAGCCGATTTTCCTCATAACGTTCGTCAGGCATTTCGGCGGCGAGCTTTGACGTGAAAAAATAGCTGAAAAACGCGAAAAAACTGAACATAAAAAGGCTAGCGGGGTCGTGGTCTACAAAATACCTGAAACCAAGAAAGCCCAAAAACCCCAGTAACCACGTAAAGCGATGATATTTTCTCGGCGGTTTTCTGCTTTTGACCATTATTGAATCCTCCTAACCAGTAATAGCAACAAACGGAAGGGCAAGAATCACAAGAATTCCCGCAACGATGTACTTGCGCGGGTGATGCCACAGGTCGCTCTCCACCTTCCAATTCAGCAACGGAAAGCGTAACTCTAACAGGACGGTCAGAAACGCACCTATTGCCGAAAAACAACCCGCCACAATAATCATATGGATGGGAACTATGCCGACCGTCAAACGCCATGAAGCTAGATAAAAACCACAAGCAATAAGGTTGGCGGTCATCATAAATGCCGCATAAGGGAATAATACTGTGCGAAACTGACCGGGGAGCGTCTGAACCTTCTGATACAGTGTCTTGTCGCTTGAAAGTAATATCCCGAGCGGAGTATTAAGGCACGACACCGCGAAACCGAGCGGCATAGCGGCGACAAAGCCTGATTTGCCTATTACGGGAGCGAGAACACAGGCAAACGCCCAAAGCACCGCTGTGTTGGTCAGGTAGATCTTTTTGCTCCATAAATATCTGAATAAGTACAGCAAGATGTTATGACTGTTATGGTTAATTCGGCTGTATACCGCGTCTTTTCTTTCCGTGCGGAAAGCAAGCGCATATGCGACAACGCTACTCACGACAAAGCAAGTTGCGAATATGGCTACGCCGATGCCTGACCATTCGCTTACGGTCAAATAAACGAGCAGTAACAAGCCCGTCTTCGTAAGAAACGTATGCGCCGCAATCGTGGCGAAAAAAGCGATATGGAAATCCAACGGTTGCTCCGGCAGCATAAGCTGTCCTCTGATACTGCTGATTGTATCGTCCGACCGCAAAACCACGACAAACGACATCATTGTAACAAACAAGGTGGTTAATGCTAAAACGGACGAGGCAATGTTAATGTGGATTTCTGCGAAACGCAAAGCAAAAAAGACAATGCCCCATATGAGAACGCTTCTCGGTATACGCTCGTATTTCGCACCGAAGAACTTTTTCATATTGACGTTAAGTATCCTGCTCATTCAGTACCTCCCGAATTACTGCGGTGTCTATTTGCCCCGCAGAGAATTCGCGGCTAATACAGCCGTTTTCGAGGACAAGCACGCGGTCGGAAGTCAGACATATGCTGTCCAAAACGTGCGAGGAAAACAATACGGTTCCATATTTGCGGTATCCATTTATCTGCTCATATAGGTATTCCGTGCTTTTGAAGTCAAGCCCGTTCACTGGCTCGTCAAGCAGGAGGAGGGGCAGACCGAGCGCTAGCCCCGTGATTAGGTAGACTTTTCTCCGATTGCCTGTAGATAAATCCCTTATCAGGACGCTTCTGTAGTCCTCAAACCGGAAACCGCTGACCAGTTCTACCACCCGCTTCGCATCGGGGGTTCGGTTGTACGCGGAAAAAACGTGCGAGAGGTATTCATTGAAAGTGTATTATTGGAAGGAAGTATCCTCGGCAAAGACAGTATATCGGCGTTTGAATGAGCGGTCTTTGAAGTCGATGCAACTGTTGAAGTTCTTATGCACACCCGAAATAGTGTTAATGAGCGTAGTTTTTCCCGCGCCATTCAGCCCGATAAGCCCAACGATTTCATTCTCGGCGAGAGCAAGGGAAAGGTCCCGTATGACAGGGGCGTCTCTACGATACCATACACTTAAGCTGGATAATTCAAGCAACATGAACCTCCTCCTTTTTGCCGTCCTTGCCGATTTTTAAACCCGAATAAAAGAAAGCTGTTCCGACAAGTAGGAAAAACCCTCCCTGCCATAAGTTGCCCTTTGCAAACGAGACGATGCTAACAACAACCCAAACAACCCCGAGTATAAGGCGGATAACCTTGTGCCTCACTAATAACACCCCTCGACTAGTGATGTATTTATCTCTTAATGTTACAATTATATCACGTTTATTCTTTCTGTCAAAAGTAAAAAACGGCCTGCCCGAATGCGAGCCATGTGGTTTAAGTCTATGCCTTTATCTCAACGTCTTTCTTGAATGTGACCGCACGTCGTTTACCAAGGTTGAGGAGAAGACGCAGCCGTTAAATGCACCCAAACATATGGAAAATATACTGCTGCAATGCGTGTGGCTCAATATCGTAAAAACCCTAAAGCATGTATTTATTTTTGCGACAAACGGTTTTTTCGAGGGGTTATGCTGAAAGGCCTTATGGAATTAATGGAGAACGCCGGAAGTAAGGAAATGATTTGGCAGGATCGCGATATAATGTATTACCTCAAAGGAGTTACCGATCCCAATTATTGTGTTTTGAAATTTACCGCTCAATCAGGCCGATATTATTCGAACTTTCATTCCGAGGACTTTATTGAATAGTCTGTAAATTAAGCATGAAAGACGATGGCATCTTTTATTACCTAACTTCTCAAAGACAAATTTGATGAACAATATAGATGCAGGACCTTTAAGTCCAGTATACATGCGCGTTTACGAGCCTTCCAGGGTAGTTTTGGGAGGCTCGTAGATATTTAAATAAAAAATACAATTGCGATTGACGGAAAATATGGTTATGTTATAATTTGAATGAATAAAAAAATATTCATTCAAATTGGAGGTTAGCTAAATTGGGAGATAAGAAAGAGGATATCTTTAATGCCGGTAAGGAATTATTTTCTGCAAGAGGATTTAAAGACACGAATGTTTCCGACATAACAAAAATGGCTGGGGTAGGGGTAGGCACTTTTTATAACTATTACTCCTCGAAAGAGAAGCTTTTTTTAGAGATTTATTTAGAAGAAAACGTGAAACTTAAAAAGAGCATGATGGAATCGATTGACCTGGATGCTGATCCATTAAAGGTGGTTAAGGAATTAATGGCATTCAACATCCGTGGTATGAAGTCAAATCCGATACTGCGGGAATGGTATAACAGGGATGTTTTTAGCAAATTGGAACAACATTACCGTGAAGAAAACGGAATTAAATATGTTGATTTCTTATATCACAATTTTGCGGAGGTAATAAAAAAATGGCAGGTTGAAGGAAAAATAAGGGACAATATCGATGTTAAGCTTATTATGGCCTTTTTTACCGCGCTAATCAATATTGATACGCATAAGGAGGAAATTGGGATTGAATATTTTCCACAGATTTTAGATTACTTAGCTGAATTTGTAATGAAAGGCCTGACTGAGTGCAGGAGGGTTCAAAAATGAAAAATGTAATCATAATCGGTTCTGGAATCGGCGGCCTGATTGCCGGCAACCTTCTTGCAAAGAAGGGACATAAAGTAACCATATTTGAAGCCCACGGCATGCCTGGCGGCTATACCGCCGGATTTTACAGGAAGGGTTATTATTTTGAGAGCGGCACTCTTGCCTTTGAAGCCTCGGCATCGGTATTCAAGGCAATGAAGGACATCGGAGTGTTTGATAAGAT
>NZ_QFGB01000030.1:0-50343 GCF_004369245.1 Pelotomaculum sp. FP
TAGACAGCGCATCCAGGCTGATTCCCGGCTTGAAGAAAGGTATCGAATATAAAGACGCCGCAACTCCGCTGACTTATGAAAGATTCACCCATAATACAGATGGAGCGAGCTCCGCATGGAGTTGGAATCCTAAGAAGAAGTTCTATAAAAACACCATGAGCGTGAATATAGAAACACCTGTGAAAAACCTTTATATCGGCTCCTGTTGGGCGATGCAGATCGGTGGTGTACCCGGCGCCCTTGCAGCAGCTTACCAGTGTACCAAAAAGATAAAGTGAAACCGATAAATTTAGTAGCAAGTGTAAAATTTCAAAACTCTTGCTACTTTCTTGGTTTAGACTCAGTAAAAGTATCATGTTGATTTTCTGCTGTTTGGGTAAATAAATCTTAGACTATATAATAAACTATTAGACAGTAAAATAAAGTTCCAGGCTGAAAGAGTAGAGTTATTCTGCTCTTCCCCTTTTTTTTATTGCCATTTGCTATTCATCATTAAAAGAGAAAGGAAGTGAAATGTTATGAATAATTTAGTAATAGATTTATTATTAACAAAAACGTAACAAATATTTAATATGAATATTACAATCTTCAACTTGGCAACAAGTTATGATGTTATTGTAGGGGAAACATAAGGGAAGGTTATTAGATGAAAAGAAAAAAGAGAACCGAGATATTGCTCAAAGGATCAATTGAAGTTACAACAAAGTTGGCACAAGAAATATTGAATAAATATGATATCAAGACTATTGCGGAACCGAATTATGGTTTAGTAATGGTCAAAGTGAGGGAAACCTCCAGGAGAAGCCAGTTCTATTTGGGTGAAGTTTTTGTTACGGAATGCAAGGTACTGATCGACAGGCGCTTTGGAATTGGCATTGTCAAGGGGCAAGCGCCGGAGCTTGCCTACTATCTGGCTGTTATAGACGCAGCTTATAATGCCGGTCTGCCGGAGACGAAAGATTGGACTGCTGCCTTGTTGCTTGAGGAAGAGAGAATCAAACAGCGCCATGAAGTTTTTAAAAACAAGGTCTTAAAGACAAAAGTCAGTTTTCAAACTATGGATGTCTAAAACGGGAGAGGTATAAACCATGCCATTGAATTTGGTTCACGACCTGCAAAGAGCCTATAGAAAGACGGTAGATGCCATGTCCAGGCCCGGGTTGATCAGCAGTATTAAAGCCCAGGCGGACAAGGTTGATCTGGAGATAGGTTGCTTTAAATCTACAATAGTACTGGCGCTGATGTTGTTTGATAATGAAGTAACATTTAAAGTGATTTCTGAACGTGAAGCTGAAATTACCAAACTATTAAACCAGCTGACATACGGTAAAGCCACGGAAGCACAAATCGCCGATTTCATTTTCGTTTTGCATGACGCCGGACCGTTGGATTTCGAGAAAGCGCTTATTGCGGCGCATCCCGGAAATTTGATGGACCCCCACAAATCAGCAACTATTATCGTGGAAGCTAATGCTCTGAGCAATGAGCGTGATTTAGCCCTGACTGGTCCCGGGATAGACCGGGAAAGTCACGTAAAAGTGCAGGTAAAAGGCAACTGGGTCGATCTGCGGGCTGAAAAAAACTCTGAATATCCGTTGGGAATCGATCTTATCTTTACAGATCCTGACCATAACCTTTTGTGTATTCCAAGAACAACTCAAATTGCGAAACAGGTGGTTGGATAGATGGGTTATGTTGCCGTAAAGGGCGGGACTGTCGCCATTGAAGAATCAATTAAACGATTAAAGTATGAGCGATTGAAAAAGGCCCAAATATTGGATATTAATAAAATTGAAGGCGGTATGCGCTGCCTGATCGATCAGGTTATGTCGGAGAGCAGCATCTACAGTGAAACCCTTGCGGCGATCTCGATCAAGCAGGCGGAAGGAAGCCCTGAGGAAGCAGTTTTTTTGATGAGGGCTTACCGTTCAACTTTACCCAGAAAACATTATTCGCGTACGGTTCACTCAGAAAACATGCTGGTCGAACGAAGAATCTCGGCAAGTTTTAAAGACATTCCCGGCGGGCAGATTCTAGGGGCTGCCTACGATTATACCCATCGCTTGATAGATTTTGAGCTGAATGATGAAACAGAAGAAGATGTCGTTAACTGGCTCGATGATTTTGCCAGGGACCATGGAAATAGCAATGACAGTACCGATTTGGCCAATCTTCCCAAGGTACTCGATTACTTGCGGGAGGAAGGCCTGATTGCGGCTTGTGAAAACAACGATAGTGAACCGGATGATATTACCAGGGAAAGTGTGCATTTTCCGGCCAGCCGCAGCGCCAGGCTGCAGATTTTAACCAGGGGGCAGACAGGCGCCGTTACATCATTGGGGTATGCGGCCCTGCGTAGCTATGGAGCTCTGCATCCAACGGTCGGAGAATTGCGTATTGGAAATTTACCTGTATATGTGGATAACCCGTTCAACGAAGCAAATGAGGACGATGACGCTTATTTTATCGGCGATATAAAAGTCACGGAAGTAGAGACCTTGTTCCCGGAACCCGCCCAAAAAGAAAATGGCTTTAAAGGTATTCAATTCGGTATAGGCTATGGCATCTGTTACGGACAAAATGAAACCAAAGCAATTGCCATGAGTATTCTCGACCGTTGTCTGGAAACAGGTAATTCAGAGTATCCTACCCATAACGAGGAGTTTGTCCTGTTGCATATCGATTCAGTTGAATCCACAGGATTTATCTCCCACCTGAAATTACCGCACTATGTAACTTTCCAGTCAGAGCTTGACAGTGTCCGGAAGTCTAAAAAGGTAAGAGAAAACAATGAGGGGCTCAAACCATGAAAATTAATTATAATTTTGCTTTTTTTGATGAAGGCTCCAAAAGAGAGATTAGAAGAGCCACCCTCAAAGCGATTGCCATTCCAGGGTACCAGGTACCCTTTGCTTCCCGTGAGATGCCGATCGCCAGAGGCTGGGGAACAGGCGGCCTGCAGTTGACTCTTTCCCTGGTGGGGAAGGAAGACGTGGTGAAAGTAATCGACCAGGGCTCCGATGAATCAGTCAATGCCGTTAACATTAAAAAGTTAATCACAGCTACCACCGGTATCACTGTAACTGACGCCACAGAGGAGGCAACTATCATTCAATCAAGGCACCGGATTCCGGAAATTCCCCTGCGGGAAGGTCAGATTCTGGTCCTTCAGGTACCGCTGCCGGAACCATTGAGATACTATGAACCGAGTGAATATGAGACCAAAAAGCTGCATGCGGAAAAAGAATACAGCGGGGCCTGGCTCATGCTGTTTGAGCAAATCATGAACCACGGCCATATGTCGACAGGGGCGGATCACCCGGTTATGGTGCATGACAGGTATGTTATGGCTCCCAGCCCCATCCCGAGATTTGACAATCACAAGATGAATAATTCCAAAGCTTTAATTCTGCTGGGGGCAGGCCGCGAAAAGAAAGTTTACGCCGTACCTCCGTACACCAGGGTGAGGTCGCTGGCTTTTGAAGATTTCCCTTTCGTGGCGGAATCTTTTCAGGGTAAGTCTTGCCGGTTATGCGGGGCAAAGGGAGTATACCTGGATGAAATACCGGATGATGCGACGGGAAAAACCTTATATCAATGCAACGATACCAGCTTTTGTATAAAGAGATTAAATGGAAAGACTTGCTGAGGTAAGTGAAATGATAGCTTTTGAACAACCTGCCTTGTCGGTCAGCCTTTTAAACAAACGATATGGAAACGGCTGTGCCAAATGCAGGAGCAGCCATGGGGAGGGCCTGATTAAAAATTTTTGTCCTGTCTGCGGTACGGTGTATGCGTGCCGGGATATCACCCTTGAGGTGTACGCGGGAGAAGTATTAGGAGTGGTCGGGGAAAGCGGCAGTGGCAAATCGACCTTGATGCAGTGCCTGTATTTCGATCAGGATGTCAGTGGCGGCGAGGCTTATATCAGTGCTTACAAGAACGGCCGGGTTAATATCTTTACAGAATCGTCCCAGCAGAAAAGGTATATCCGCAACCATATCATGGGGAAAGTCTATCAGAATCCGGTGATGGGCTTAAAAATGAATTTTTCAACGGTTGGCAATATCGCCGAGAAACTAATTGCAGCCGGCAATCGAAACGTGGGCAAGATGGAAGTTGGCGGGATGCAACTGCTGGAGCACGTCAATATACCGGTACACCGGGTCAAAGAAGCACCGAAGAATTTCTCGGGAGGCATGCGGCAGCGGGTGCAAATTGCCAAAGCCTTATCAAACAATCCGCCGCTCCTGCTGCTGGATGAAGTAACCACGGGGTTGGATCTGTCGGTGCAGGCCAGTGTCCTGGACCTGATCAAAAATATTCAGCGCGAGCTGAAAATCAGCGTGGTCATAGTTTCCCACGATTTGGGCGTGATCCGGATGTTGGCAGATCGAACTGTAGTGATGCTGGATGGCCGGATTGTTGAACATGGCTTGACTGATCAAATCCTGGAAGATCCGCAACACAGCTATACGCAACAGTTAGTTCAATCCTTGCTGGTTTAAGGAAAGGTTGATTAGGAGAAGATGAACAAGAGACTTGGTAAAGAACCGTATATCCATGAAAACTGCCGGCTGATCAATACGGAACTGGGAGAATATACCGAGGTCGGGATTTACAACTATCTGGAAAACGTATTCCTCCATGATTATTCCTATACAGGCGAGTTTTGCATCATCCAAAATACTGTCATCGGCAAGTTTGCCAACATTGCGGCCATGGCCCGCATCGGCCCGACCGACCATCCGATGGACAGGCCAAGTTTGCACCACTTTACCTACCGACGGGTAATGTATGGCTTAGCTGAAACAGACGATGATAAGTTCTTCAAATGGCGGGCGGAGCAAAAATTATTCATCGGTCATGATACCTGGATTGGCCACGGAGCGATCGTCATGCCCGGTTTGACGGTAGGCAACGGTGCGGTAGTTGGCGCCGGCGCAGTTGTGACCAAAGACGTCGAGCCCTATACCATTGTTGTTGGTGTGCCGGCTAAACCAATAAAGCAAAGATTTCCGGCACATGTCGTCCAAAAGCTGGAGGAGATCAAATGGTGGGACTGGTCCTATGACACCATCCGGGAAAGACTTGATGACTTTCACTTGCCGATCCATGAATTCGTTGATAAATATTATCTCTCATCTGATTCAGCGGCCGGCGCTAAATGGTAAATTATCCTGTCAATGCTGTGAAAATCAATATTTAAGGTATGCGGGTGATTAAATGGAAGAGATCCTGGCAATCGAGCATTTATCGAAATCCTTTACTATACATAATTTGGACAAACACATCGAAGCTCTTCACGATATTAATATTGTTATAAAAGAAGGTGAATTTGTAGGTATAACAGGGAAGAGCGGCAGCGGGAAATCAACTGTCTTTAAGTGTATTTACCGTACGTATGCCCCGCAGAAAGGAGGGATCTGGTACAATTCCAAAGAGTTCGGGCCAATTAACTTAATGGAAGCATCTGATAGAGAGGTCATTTATTTAAGGAAACATGAGATTGGCTATGTATCACAGTTTTTAAACGTCATGCCCCGGATTACCGCCCGTGAACTGATAAAACATGCGGTTTTGGAAAAGGGATATGAAGAAGATTATGCAGAGCGGGAAGCTGAAAAAATGCTGGAGCATTTTGAATTGGGCAGAGGGTTATGGGACAGTTATCCGGTTACCTTTTCCGGCGGTGAAAAATTACGTCTAAATATTGCCAGGGCCATGGTCAAGCGCCCCAGGTTGTTGCTTCTGGATGAACCAACTGCGAGTTTGGATTATGAATCCAAGTTAAAAGTAAAAGAATTGATTGAACAATTGATCAGAGAGGGAACAACAATGCTGGGAATCTTTCACGATCTTGAATTCATGGCAAACTTGTGCAACCGGAAATATACGATGCAGAATGGTAAATTAGTTGACACCAAATATTGTAGCCAAATTTAACCTTGTTTTCCTGAGATTTAACGGTTGTCTAATATGGACCTAACCATTATCAGGTAAGATGGATATTGAGATTATTTGCATTGATCCCATCATAAAGGTTTATCCCTTTATATTGAAATTCAATGTAAGTAATAAAAAATCAGAATGAAAAGGAGTTTTAAAATGAAAAAAGTCTCTTTTATTGCACTCGCCGTTGCTCTTGTATCATTATTTCTAGCGGGTTGCTCATCCACTTCCAATACCTCATCGGTCAAAGAGCCTGATACCATCACCATGGCCTGGTTGCCGAATAACGCGTCCGATGATTTTAAAGAGGCACGGGCTGAAATCAACAAGATTATTGAAAAAGCGACGGGCAAAAAAGTGGAAGACAAATTGACCACCGATTATGCCATTACTATTGAGGCCATAGCCAGCGGCAATGCGCAATTAGCCTACGTAGGAGCTCAACAATACATAGAGGCTCACAAGAAAAACGATAAGGTTCTTCCCCTGGTGGTTAACAGCGGGAATTCAGGAACTTTAGACGATGCCTTGTATTATAGCAGGATATTGGTTAAGAAAGGCAATGAGGACCAATACAAATCCGGCGACGGATATTCCATCGACAATATTGCCGGGAAAAAAATGTCTTTCGTTTCCACCAGTTCGACCTCTGGATGTAAAGTGCCCTCATCAGCTATTATGGCAACTTTTACCAAGAAAGACCAATGGAAAAATCTGAAGCAAGAAGATCTGCTTGAAGGCGGTAATGGTAAGTTTTTCAGCCAGGTACTCTTTGGAGGTTCCCACCAGTTGTCTTTAGTGAACCTGCTTACGGATAAAGCCGACGTCGCGGCGGTTGATGATATCGACGTAGCTACCTATGTTGACCTCACTTCCGGAGTTGCCAACACGCCTGGCGCTGTCTACACGGTCAAGAAGGACGCTGACGCTCCGTTTGACAAACTGGCAGGCGCGCAATACGTGGTGATTAAGGCAGTTCCGGTCTTGAACCCTCCCTTCGTGGTCAATACCGGCGCGTTGAGCCAGAAAACCATTGATGCTTTAACGCAGGCATTTACCTCCGATGAAGTTGCCAATAATACAAAGATTTTCTTTCCCAAAGGAGGTAAAGGTTTCTTCTTTCAGCCGCAGCGTTTTGTGACAGTAGAAGATGCCTGGTATGACCCGATCAGGGACCTGAGCAAATAAGAAGTCTTGTTGGTTAATGAATGGAAGGATAGTTCTAAAACTTAGGCGAATTTGCTTCGAGCTTATCCGCCGTACCTCCGCTTTTTAAGGACGGAGCCTTACGGCGGGTTAGCGACAATAAAAAGTGAAGGAGGCTGGAGTGTGGCATTATTGGAATTGAAAAATGTCACCAAGTATTATAACGGTACGACACCGGCCCTGGCCGAGGTCAGTTTCACGGTCCGGGAAGGCGAATTTGTTTCCGTGATTGGTCCTTCCGGAGCCGGCAAGTCCACTCTTCTTCGCTGTATTAACCGCATGATTGAATTGAGCAGAGGGGAAATCTCATTCGACGGGGTCATTGTTTCAAAACTTAGAAAAAGAGATTTGAGAAAACTAAGAACTAAGATCGGCATGATCTTTCAGCATTATAACCTGGTGGACCGGCTGACTGTGATCGAGAACGTGCTCCATGGCAGGCTTGGTTACAAATCAACGCTGGCGGGCGCCCTGGGCCGGTACAGCCGGGAGGAAAAAAATCAGGCGTACCGGATTATCAAAATTTTAGGTCTGACTGACCAGGTTTATAAGAGGTGCGATCAGCTAAGTGGAGGACAAAAGCAGCGCGTGGGGATCGCCAGAGCCCTGGTACAAAATCCTAAAATGATCCTGTGTGACGAGCCGATTGCTTCGCTGGATCCCAATGCTGCGAAGATTATCATGGATCACCTGAGACTTGTTTCCACAGAATTGGGTATAACTGTGCTTGTCAATATGCACCAGGTCGATGTAGCCCTGAAGTATTCGGATCGCATTATCGGCGTCAATAAGGGGAAAGTCGTTTTTGACGGCCTGCCGGAAGACCTGACGGCTGAGCAGATCTCTGATATTTACGGATCAGAGTCTGGAGAGTTGATTATTGATCTGGGAGAGAAAAATGCAAGCTGATATTTTTGCCAAACGCAGGAACGAAGGCCTGATCTTCTTTGCCTTGTTGGCTGTTCTGACGGTAGGTTCGATCATTATTACCCGGTACGATGTGTTGAAAGGCTTTACCAGTATCGCCAAAGCTTTAGTTTGGGGAATTTCCAATTTTTATCCAGATGCCGCGTCGATGCTGAAACTGGCTGATATTTTACTTAAATTACGGGAAACGGTGCTGATGTCCATCGCTTCCACCACCGTTGCCGCTGTTCTTGCTATACCCTTAGCGTTGGCCGGTTCCCGTACGACCAGGATAAACGGTCTATTCAGTATCGTCAGCCGGGGTATTGCTTCACTCTTTCGCAACATTCCCCTGGTGGCCTGGGCCATGGTGTTGATGCTGGCTTTCAGCCAAAACCCGCTGACAGGTTTCCTGGCCCTGTTTTTTGGTTCGCTCGGGTTTCTAACCAGGGCGTTCATGGAAACCATCGACGAAGTGAGCAATAACTCGGTGGAAGCCGTACAAGCTACCGGCGCAGCTTATCTCCATGTTATATTTCAAGCGGTTATACCTTCCAGCCTGCCCCAAATGATCAGTTGGTTGTTATACATGATTGAAACCAATATCCGCAATGCCACCCTGGTGGGGATTCTCACCGGTACCGGAATCGGCTTTTCTTTTGATTTGTATTACAAAAGGCTGGACTATCATACTGCGAGCCTGGTTGTAATTTTGATCGTAATCACGGTTATTGCCATCGAATTCATATCAAACAAGATAAGAAGGGTGATTTTGTGATGCAAATCGAGGAATCGATCAAAGGATGGAAGCAATTGGGCAGCGACTACGTTGCGGAAAGGGGGCGCGCACCCAGCCGGGGAAGGGGAGCATACGGCGGAATGTCTCCGGCTTATGACGACATGGACCTAGCCGCCGTCAAACCCTTGAACCGGTCGTCTCTGGCGATGCGGACAACCCTGCTGGTTTTGGCGGTTTTGACCCTATATGCTTTATCCACCATCGATTATAAGAGTATCGACATCCCAAAGGCTTTTGCCGGTACTGTAAGCAATTTCAAAACAATATTTATGCAACCATATTCGCACCGTTTTAGCTGGTGGGAAGCTGCCTACGAAGTGGTGGTGACGATCGGGCTGGCATTTTTGACCACTTTGTTCGGCGCCGTAATCGCCCTGGTTTTGGGGCTGCTGGCCGCCCGGAATTTGGCTCCGAAACAAGTTACCGATATAATCAAAGGCTTTGTCGCCTTTATCCGGGCCGTGCCCACTATCTTATGGGTGTTGATATTTGCTGTGGCTGCCGGGCTGGGCAGTGCGGCGGCGGTTATCGGCATGACTTTTCATTCGGTCAGCTATTTGACCAAGGCCTATTCCGAGTCTTTTGAAGACCTGGACCGAAGCGTGATTGAAGCTTTAATGGCCAGCGGCGCCAATTGGTGGCAAATTGTTTTTCAGGCGGTTATACCATCCTCTGCAACCTATTTACTGTCCTGGACTTTCTTGAGGTTTGAAATCAACTTTGCCAATGCCGTTGCCATGGGCGCTGCTGCCGGCGCAGCCGGTATAGGTTTTGATTTGTTTATGGCCAGTGAATTTTATTTCGATTTACGGGAAATAGGGTTAATCACTTATCTTATTCTAGCCTTTGCCATCGTCCTGGAGGCTGTTTCCACGAATATGAAGGGGAAGATCCATAAAAGGGCTTAATGGCAAGATTGGCTGGATGAAACAATAAACTTGCTAAAACCGGGGAGAAAATGAAATGAGAACAAAGAAGACCTGCATTCATAGTGCAAATATCATTTTGCCGGAAAAAATTATCAGGGGCTATATTCTAATTGACGGCAACAGGATTTCCGAGGTGGAGGAAAGCGGTTTGGCCAGGGTTTACGCCCATCCGGACGTGAGGATGATTGATGCTGAAGGTTGTTATGTTATGCCGGGTCTGATCGACATGCACTGTGACGCCATTGAAAAAGAGATGCAGCCAAGGCCTAATACCATGTTTCCCATCAATATGGCCTTCTATGAGCTGGAAAAAAAGCTTGTCGTCAGTGGAATAACCACCATGTACCATTCCCTTTGCTTAAGTGACGAATGGGGAGTACGGGATAAAGACATGGTTTTAGGTATTATCAGCAGCATCAACAGGCTCAAAAAGACACGCACAATGCTCAACCACAAAATACACATTAGATATGAGCTGACTTTCCTCGAAGGGATAAGTATTCTCGAAAGCATGATCAGGGAAAAGAACATAGACTTTATTTCATTTATGGACCATACGCCCGGCCAAGGACAGTTTAGGGATGCGGAAACTTTGAAGAGCTTTACTATGCAAATGTATGGCAGGGAAGAAAAGGAAGTCGAAGCTTCATTAGATAAAACTATAGAGTACCAGACCATGATCAATTGGTCCAGGCTGGTTGGTTTGGCTAAATTGGCGAGAACCAAAGGGATTAGATTGGCTTCCCATGATGATGATACAAAAGAGAAAATTGAGATGCTCCTTGCCTGTGAAGGTGTCGTAAGTGAATTTCCCATTAACCTTGATACTGCCCTCTACGCCAGATCAAAAGGTGTCCAGGTATGCGTGGGAGCTCCCAATATCATCCGGGGCAAGTCGCACAGCAACAATATGAGGGCCATTGATGCTATCACCAGTCATGCGGCTGATATCGTATGTTCAGACTATCTGCCCAGCGCCATGCTTCCGGCAATTTTCCACCTCACCGGAAAAGGAGTTAAACTGACTGAATCGGTTAAGATGGCAACCTTAAATCCGGCCATGGCTTTGGGAATCGAGCAAGAAGTCGGAACTGTAGAAGTGGGAAAATATGCTGATTTAATCATAGTTGAATTGTATCAGGATTATCCCATAGTGCGTCAAACACTGGTGGGTGGGACTACGGTTTACCAATCCAATTTTCAGGTATTTAACAGCGAAAGAGTTGAAAATATATGCTGATCAGAGAGGCAAGAGAGACTGATCTCACGGAAATATTAGAGCTCTTAAAAGATATGGATGGGGAAGAGGCGCTTTCTTCCGGCGATGCGCTGTCAATATGGCGCAATATAAACAGGTATCCATACTATAAGATCTTTATAGCCGAAGACGACAAAATCATCATCGGCGCCTGCAGTCTGATCGTTATTGACAACCTGGGCCATAAAGGCGCTAAGCTTGCTGTGGCGGAGAATGTGATCGTGAGTCCGGCTCACAGGGGACGCGGCGTCGGCGCCCGGATGATGCGATTTGTCATGGAACGTGCAAAAGAAGAAAATTGTTACAAGCTTATGCTATCCAGCAACAAAAAAAGGGTTCTTGCGCACAGGTTCTATAAACAGTTGGGCTTTGAGCAACACGGGATCAGTTTTATGATCGAGGTGAACAAAAATGATTGATTTGCACGTGCGTACAAAGACATTCAATTAAATCCTAAATAAACAGAAGGTTATTGCTGATGAAGAAGATTATACAAAATGGAAGAATAGTGTCGCCAGGGGGTATTATTGAGGGTTCGATCATTCTTGATGATACTAAAATTAGCCGCATCATTGAAGGCGATAGCTCTTTATCAGGGCTAGACACGAACAGAGGCGCGGAAACTATTGATGCAGGCGGTTGTTACATTATGCCCGGCCTGGTAGACTTCCACTGCGATCTGTTGGAGTATGCCATTCAGCCAAGAAAGAAAGTATTTTTCCCCATAAACCTGGCCTTGCACTCCATCCAGGCGCAATTTCTGGCGGCCGGGATCACTACCGTTTTCCACCCGGTGTCCTTTGCCGGCGAGCCGGGTTTAAGGTCAAATGATATGGGGCAGGAAATTGTCAGGGCCATTGCCCGCTTCCGCCGGGAAGAGACTGCCATGCTTCGCCATTTCATACATGTACGCTATGAATTAAATAATAAAGCTGGGCTGCATACTGTTGGCAGAATTTTTGAGGAAGGGTTGGTAGATCTTTTTTCGGTTACGGATCACTCACCCAGGTACGCAAAGTTTAAAACTTATCATGAGTATAAGAGTTATATTGAAAAAAACAGCACTTTAACAGCCGAACAACTGGAAGCTTATACTAAAGCTCAATGGGAAATGCCGGAGGAAGTTGATAATGAGGTTGAACAACAGCTATTGATGTATGTGGCTAAACATAATGTTCCATTTGCGACCCATGACGACGATAGCCCTCAGAGGGTGGATGCCTACAGGCACAGAGGAGCGACTATCAGCGAATTTCCTTTAAATGAAGAAGCCGCAAGACACGCGCTCAATCATAAAATGTATTCAGTTGTCGGCGCCCCAAACCTCTTAAGAAATAAATCACATACCAATAATCTTTCAGCACGCTATGCGATCCATAACGGTCTGGCCAATATTATTTGTTCAGATTATTATTGTAATGCCCTACTGGCTTCAGTATTCATTCTTTTTGAGGAAGGGATAAGCCTTAATGAAGCAGTTTCCTATGCCGCGTTAAACCCGGCTAGGGCGGTTGGCCTGGGAGACAGGCTCGGTTCTTTAGAAGAAGGCAAGGAAGCGGACATTATCCTGGTCCATCATACGCACGGGGAACTTCCAGTTGTGGAAAGAGCCATGGTTGAGGGCCGATGGAGATATGGAGCATGATTAAAAAGAGCAAAATTGACGGTTTAAATGTAGTTAATGTTAACGGAAGTCCCCGGAAAATAACAATTCTCAGGTGTCGAACGTATGAATAATGAAGAGCTAGGTATGTTTGGTTTTGCTGAAGGTTTAGTGAAATCTGCAGGCTTAAAATTACTGGAAAGCCGGCATTCTGACATAAAAGTAAGGGAAAAGACATCCCAGATGGATCTTGTTACGGATCATGACCTTTTAATAGAGAGTTTTTTGGCAGAGGCTATTATAGAAAAGTATCCGGGACATGACATACTGACCGAAGAAAGCCGGGCCTGGTCAAGGGCGGCAAGTGATGGCTATACGTGGGTGATCGATCCGATTGACGGTACCGTCAATTACTATCGTTTTGGAAAGGATTATGCGATTTCTCTGGCATTGTACAGGGATGCGTACCCGGTTTGGGGTCTGGTCTATGATGTCGCAAACGGTGTAATGTATGGTGCAAGTCATGCTGAAGGGGCAAAGATCAATGGAAGAAGCTTAAGTACCCTGCCTGAACGAAAGGAAAGGTTAAGTAAAGCAGTCGTTGCCATGAGTTTGAGGACAATGGCAGAAATGGCCGGTTTGGGTATGGATGTTTTAGATATGCTGTCCAGGGTGCAGGCGCACAGATATTTAGGGTGTGCTTCCCTTGAATTGTGCAAGGTTGCAAATGGAGAATATGATTTGTTTATTTCTTCAAATGTCTATGAGTGGGATGTCGCAGCAGCCAGGATTTTTTTGGAAGAACGTGGAGGGGTTATCCTCTCCCGGGCAAAAGACAAAAATAACTCCCGTTGCGGCAAGCTTTTTATCGCTGCTTTCCGTTCCCCGTTAATTTGGAAAGAAGCTCTGACTTACTTTCCGAAATGTATCAGGAATAAGTATTGTTTTTAATTGCGGAAGGGGTTTGGGCATTGTCAGGTGAGATGTTAATAGTGGACAAATTAGTTTTTCAGATTATCTCAGGCAAATACAATGCCCATGATAAACTGCCGTCTGAAAATGTGATTGCAGACCAATACAAGGTACCAAGAATTACAGCCAGGAAAGCCTATGAAAGGCTTGAAGAATTAGGCTATATTTATAAAAAACAGGGAAAAGGAAGCTATGTAAAAGACAGGCATAAACAAATTGAGCTTGTCCTTTCCGGTGATGTAAGTTTTAGCCAAAAAATGATTGAAAAAGGTTATGATTTTCAGTCAAACAATATATTTTGCAAGGAGATTAAATACAATAAAAAGATTTATGATTTTTTAGCGGCTGATCATGATGACCGGATTTATAAAGTAGGGAGATTGAGATTTATTGATCAACAACCTATCGCCATTCACATTTCCTATGTTGCCAAATCGGTATTCAACGATATTGATACTGTGGGTATGAATATTACGTCCATGTTCAAATATTACAACAGTAAAGGTTATAATGAATTTTGTTCAAAACCCAGCATCCTAAGTGTTTCATTTCCAACGAAATCCCAACGGGAGCTGTTGGGGTGTACATATTTAATACCGCTTTTGATCTTGGAATCCGGCTGTATTGATAAAAGAAGCTGTAGAGTATTGGAGTACACCAGGATTTTATATCGAAGCGATTGCTTTTCATTCTCTATGCCAACCCAACACCAGATGCCTTAATGGTTATGCTGTGATTACTACACTTAATGCCTCCTGAAAATATTTTAGGGCAGTTTCTATTGCGATAAGAGTTGTAAGTCATTAGTATACATTATCTCGTAAATTCAAGCATCAATTTTCCCCTCTCACGCTCTTTATGTCAGAGGATTTCTAACTGGAGAAGCAAAATGTCTTTGACATGAATTCCCTTATATGGTGGCTGTTTTGCGCCGGAATATCCGAAAGCGTGCACGCTTCACGGGAATTCTGCTGTTTGGATACGGTATCGTGGGACTTTCTAAAGCGAAAGCAATCTGGAACCTGCCTAATGGAGATTATGAATATTTTAACGGTACTATAATAGATATTTTATATATTTGCAAACCATGGACGGGACGTTCTGGATTTAAATCTTAAAAAATGATATGAGCTTTAACTTTGATTTAAAATGTGCTGTGTACCTGATACAGGTAAAGGGGCTTTGGATTCGTTCAGTAAAACGGCCCATCTTTTAATCAGTTGCTCAAAACCCGTTTCCAAAGACATTTCAAGGGCATGAGCACGTGCCTGTTTCCCTAACATCTTTAGTTGTTCTCTATTTCTCAATAAGCGGATCACACCGTCGGCAAGGCTGGCAGGGTCACCCGGCGTACAGGAAATGCCGTTTTCCCCGTCAATCAAGCTATCCTGGACACCGCCGCTAAAAGCACCGACAACGGGAATTCCGGATGACATTGCCTCCAGGACCACATTGCCAAAGGTTTCCGAAGTTGAAGGAAAAACGAAGATATCTGCGTTGGCGTACATTTTAGCCAGCTTCAAGCCTGTTAAAAAGCCGGTGCAGGTCACATTGCCCGGCATACATCGTTCAATCTGCTTCAGCATTGGGCCGTCACCGACAATGAAAAGATGCACCTTGTTGTGAAATTTTGCGTTAATGATCTCCATGGCGTGCATCAACACGCCAATATTTTTTTCAGCAGCAACCCTTCCTACATAAAGTAATATGGTCTTCCCATGTATATGGTAGTAAGGCACTGACAATATTCCTTTGTACTTGGGCGAAAAGAAATCCGTATCTACGCCCCTTACCCATAATTCAAGATTTTTCATGCCGCGCTGTAAAAGCTCATCCCTGGTATATAACGAAGGGCAGAAGTTAATGTCGCACTGATTGTGAAACCAGGTAAAATACCTCCACATAACCCGGTCGATAAGACGCAGGCGGTAGTACGCCAGATAATCGCTGAAATTGGTATGGTATACGGTGGTAATGGGGATTGAATTTTTCCGTGCGTATAATAGGCCGCACAGGCCTATACTGAACTGGGTGCTGTCATGGATCAGGTCAGGCTTAAAGCGGTTTAAGATTTTCTTGATATAATAATAATTTGGTATTGAAACGCGGCATTCGGGGTAGAGAAAAAACTTCATACCGTGTATACGGTATATATTTTTATCGGTAGAAGTATCCGGACCAGGCGCGAAAACGATATATTCAAAGCCGGGAATTTTGTCAAGATACGAAAATAATTGCTGCATCGTAGTAGATACACCGTTCAACTGAGGTAGATAGGTATCTGTAAAGAAAGCTATTTTCAAGGGGAACACCAGCCTTCTTTTGAAGTTTCATCCGCAAATTAACGCCTAATTTAATTTAGTTTAAATGTTGTTTTTTAAAAACAGTGATTAATTTTTATTATTTTTTGGTTAATTCGGCAAGAAAATTTTGTTTTGCGTGTCTTGATTTTTATCCCTAACTTTTAATAGAAACGATCCAAAATGGAGCTAACGGTGGTTCCCCCCAGGGCAATGCCCCAGTCGGCAATTCATTTAGCTGCAAGTGCCAACCTGCGATTCTTTTTCATTTATTTTTGTTAATCATTCTTTCTTTTTGAATTTGGATAAATAGCAGCAAAATTTGTTTTAACCTTCGAATTTTTTTCACCCCTTATACAAAATATTTTTCTTCTGCATATATCATAGCGGGGCAGTTTTAAAAATTAATGGTTATTATGTTAACAATAATTTAAATTTTATATTTTCCGCTTTAGCTATAATCCTTTAATAAGTTTTAAACGTGCTTCAGTAGCTAACTAGCTAACAAGTGAGGGCTCACAATACCTTCGGCCAAACCAACCTGCGGTGGACCTGTTGTACCAGGAAGGCATCACGATGTGTTATGATGGATGCTGTATTATATGTAAAAAATTATTTGCCCGGCAGTGAGCCGGGCATTCCTGTTTCTGAGCTATTTAGTTTTGACAATCTTTATCCAAAGTATACCATGCAAGATAATTTATGGTAATCTTATTATGCACTACTTTATCATTCATGGTCTTAATAAAAATAATAAAAATAATTAACTTGGAGTGATATCTGTGCAAAAACAAAATCACCCGGCCAGTATGTTTAGGTGCGCCTTCCCTGCGCCTTATCCTTCGGTGCGTGTGACAGCGCCTAACAGGCAGTATGCTGAACTCTTACTTGAAGATTATGCGGGGGCTGTAAGTGAAATCACGGCCATAAATCAGTACCTGCACCATTATTTCACGCTCCATGGAATAAACGAGGAGGTGGCAGAGCTGGAGGAGTGCATTTCTTTGGTAGAGATGCACCATATGGAACTGTTGGCGGAAACAATCAGGCTGTTAGGTGTGGACCCGCGCTACCGGGTGATTAGAGATAACCAGGAAATATATTGGAATGCCGCTTATGTCTACTATGGTTACAGTGTGTGCGATAAGTTGGCAGCCGATATCGCGGCTGAATGGGCCGCCATTGCAGCCTACCGCGATCATCAACAGCGGATTGGCGATCCATTTATTAAGGAGCTATTGGAAAGAATAATCCAGGATGAATATCACCACATCCGTTTATTTAACGAGGCTATGCAGAAATATTGTAAGTGATCTAATTTGGGATATCACCTTATATTACAAAAGCCGCAATAGCCACCTCGAAATTAAGACAAACACTGTTTCAGGTTTTAGCCGTTGTTTTATTCTCTGTTGCGCCGGCGGGAACAGGATTTAGACTGCAATGTTATCCAATTTGTTTTTTCGTTTTTCCACGGTAGGATATTTCTCGCCGTTGGCGAATATTTCCACTGTGGTAATCATTCCTTGCACTGATCGAAATTAAGGAGATAATTCAACATGGCCCGAGAATGGAGAAAGGCACTTATTAGAGCCGCCATAATAAGTAGCCTGGTTTTTATTTTTTTAGCATTGAACATCTCGATCTGGGGTTATTTTTATGCTAACAATGTTTTTTCCACTTTGTCCGGTATAAGTCCTGTTGCAGCTCTATTCGACCAGACCTCCTTTATATACGGCAACAATGGGACTTTGTTAAAAGTAATTCACGGTGAAATAAACCGGATCCCTGTTCCGGTTGAGAAAATTCCCAAACACGTTCAACAGGCCTTTGTGGCAATTGAAGATGAAAGGTTCTACAAGCATCATGGGGTAGATCCAAAAGCAATCATACGCGCGCTTTATAACTACTCCAAGGAAGGCCGGATCACGGAGGGCGCCAGCACTATCACCCAGCAAACCATGAAGCTGTATTTCTTAACCCCGGAGCAAAGCCTGTGGCGAAAAATTAAAGAGGCCGTCCTGGCTGTAGAGTTTGAACGTCGTTACTCAAAAGATACAGTATTGGAATTATATTTAAACCGCGCATATTTCGGGGAAGGCGCTTACGGAATACAAGCTGCGGCAAAGGTATATTTTAATAAGGATTCTGCACAACTCACTGTCGCCGAGGGGACGCTGCTCGCTGCCCTGATCCAGGCGCCCAGCAGTTATGACCCATATATAAACCCGGCTTTTGCCACCCAGCGGCGCAATATTGTTATCGAAAAAATGATTGCGCAGGGTTTTATTACTACAGAACAAGGTGATGAAGCTCTTAAAGCGCCTATTAGTTTAAATGACGGCCGGGAAATTGAAAGCAACGACTCATATTTTACTGATTATATAATTGACGAAGCTATCAGCGCTGTTGGCGAGGAAAAAGTGCTGAAAGGCGGCCTAAAAATCTACTCAACAATGGATCCCGAAATACAACATAAGGCTGAGAAAGTATTCGAACAGTCTGATTTATTTCCTTCTGCAAAAGTGGAGGCTGCGGCGGCCCTGCTGGAAAACGGCACGGGAGAAATAAAGGCTTTGGTTGGGGGGAGAAAGTATGTGGCAAGGCACGGTTTCAACCGGGCGACTCAACTTGCCAGGCAGCCCGGCTCGGCCTTTAAGCCGGTTGCAGTCTATGTCCCGGCATTTGAAGCGGGTTACGGCCCTGATTCAATAGTTTCCGATACCCCATTTAAAGTTGGTAACTACGAACCGAAAAACTCAGATGAGGGTTTTTACGGGCAGATAAGTATACGGACAGCCGTGCAATGGTCGCGCAATGTCGCCGCGGTACGGCTGTTGAACCAGATTGGGATCGATAAAGGTTATGAGATGGCCGGTAAACTGGGTTTTAATTTAACAGATGATGACCGTTGCCTGCCGCTGGCCCTGGGAGGCTTAACCAGAGGGGTTTCCCCGCTGCAAATGGCCGGGGCTTATGCAGCGTTTGCAAATCAGGGCGTATATATAAAACCGCATGCCATCAAATATATACAAGATCCGGAGGGTAAAATTATTTACAGCCACCCGGAGGGAACTGCCGTTATGAAAGCTTCCACGGCCAACGCTATCAGAGATGTTTTGCGCACGGCCGTGGAGTCGGGTACCGGCTGCAGGGCAGGGATTCGCGGCGCTGAGGTTGCCGGCAAGACGGGTACCACCGAATTGCCTGACACGCCAGTATTTAAAGGGCTTAGCGGCAATAAAGACGCCTGGTTTGTAGGTTTTACCCCCCGTTACACCGCCGCGGTATGGATGGGCTACGATGAGAAAGACATGGACAGGTATCACTATCTGACCTCCTACGGCGGCAATCAGCCGGCGGATATATTCAGAACGATAATGGCCGGCGCCATGGGGCTCAGTGCGGAACCGGCCGTAAGGCTTCAAGATGTCCAGGCGCAGGAAGACGAACAGAAACAGGAGGCTTTAAACAAGCAGGTCGACACGCAGGGAAAAGAAAAACAAGAGCCGAAAAAAGATGACCAACAGGAGCAGATTAAGGAGCAGGAAGAGAAAACGCCAGAAAATACTGAAACACCAAAAGGTGACGAAAAAAAGCAGGAGACACCAAAAGGTGAAGTACAAGAGCAGGATAAACCAGAAGAAGTTCCGGCAAAACCGCCGATACGGGAAAACAATGAAGAGCATAAAAACTGATAAAGATTTAATATTTTCCTGATAATACCGCCGCGCTCTTTTGTTCCCGGTATGGTATGGTTTATGTATTTGGGGAAATGTTTATATTATTTCAGAGATAAGCATCCAGGTTTACAAAAAGATTTTCTGGTAATCAATTCTTATAAAGGACAGGGGCTGCTAAAAAATGGCGGTAATTGCTGGTTTACTTATATTTGGATCAATGGCGCTTTCTTTTATGCTCTCCTGGCAGGTCAAACATGTCCCGGCGGAGTTCTACCCGGTGGTCCGTTACAATGTCCTGATGCTGCCCTTGATCCTGGCCGCCAATATCGCCCTGGCCACCGCCTTTATCCGCGCCAACGATGTCGTCAAAAACCTGCCGCTGGTTGCTGCGGTCCAGTCTTTCACGTATTATTTTTTCATTGTGGTTTTCACCATCTTTCTGGTCGGCGAAAAGCTTTCGGTGGGTAGGGCGGTGGTAGGTTTTAGCTTGATGGCCGCAGGAATATGGATTTTGAAGAAATAGCTGTGAAGTTCTTACGGAGATGCTTGCCTACAATGTTCAAGGGGCAATAGGCTAAGAATGTATAAAAACTCTGACTTGAATCCGCGATTAAATTTTATGCAACGCTAGTGATATAATATGGTATAATATGTCCATAGTATGGGGAAAATTGAATTTAAATATGATTGAATGGGAAAACCTTGTGTAAAAGCATCACAAGATACTTGCATTAACAAAATGATGAGGGAGGCCTATAGGGTGAAGATGCAGCACTAACGTTGGAGAAGGAGATTGTGTATGATTAAACTAAACGATGTGGAGCTTGAATTTGAAACATATCCTAATGGGGAAACTAGAGTTAATGGTAAACAAATATACAACAATATAAAACAAGGCATTAATAAAATTGCTTTCAAATATGAGAATGACGATGATCTAATTAAATTGTTATTTGTCAAAAGTTACTTGGATGAATACAAGCAATTAACTTCTCTTCTGATTTATTACATGCCTTATAGCAGGATGGATAGGACTGAGAATAGGTCAGTATTTACTTTGAAATATGTTTGTAATTTGATTAATTCTTTGGAGTTTTCTGGTGTTGATGTGGTTGAACCACACTCAGATGTTACCCCAGCATTGCTGGATAGGTGCACATCGTTTTATCCTACTATTAATTTGCTTGGACAAGTAATGGTTGAAATAGACTTTGATGCAAATAAAGATTTTATATTCTTTCCTGATGCAGGAGCTTCAAAACGCTATAGTAAGGAGTTAGATTTGCATCAGTTAGTAGGCTACAAAAAACGGGATTTTGATACGGGTGAAATAACACAGCTTGAAGTGATGGGTGATATTCGAGAAAAAGGATTTAAAGCTATTATCATTGATGATCTCTGTAGCTATGGTGGAACATTTATACGGAGCGCCAAGAAATTAAAGGGGCTTGGTGCGTCAGAGATTTATTTGCTTGTAGCTCATTGTGAAGAATCAATATTTAAGGGAGATCTATTTAATAGTGGATTAATAGCAAAAGTATTTACTACAAATTCGATAATCCGAAATTCTTCGGTGAGTGAGTATTATAGAGAAAAGATAAAGATATATGACATAGAAGAGAGTATTTATAACAAATAATCAAAAAAATAATGGCATTACTGTTTGAAGGCTTCAACTGGAAGTGCCATTTTCGTCAAAAATATACTAAGCAGATTGATGTGAGAATGGTATAATGTACATGCTATGTATGCTAGAACGAAAACTCTTACCAACAAAGATGGTTCTAAAAGGACCTACATACAAATCGTAGAGTCTGTACGGACTTTGATCCCGGGTTGAAGTTTATACGGATGATGATGTGGCAAACAAAACATTCATAACCCTTAGGATCTCATACTTAATAGAAATCCCAGATAGCAAATTACTTGAAGTCTAACAACAGAATTTTCCCAAGGCGCAGATTGTTACTGTGTAATATTTTCTAATAAACATAACACAATAATGGGGACGTCTTTTCTATAAGGGGAGTCCTCTCTTGGGAGAATCGGTTAAAGCAATCTGGGCGGCCTTGGTCGTTAATATTGTTATTTGCTTGGTGAAATTAGCTGCGGCGCTGATTACCGGGAGTTCGGCCATGCTGGCAGAGTCTTTTCACTCTCTGGCCGACAGCGGCAATCAGCTGCTTCTTTTAATAGGCCAGCGCCTGAGCATGCGCCCCCCGGACGTCCAGCATCCTTTTGGTTATGGCAAGGAGCGTTTTTTTTGGGCCTTTGTGGTGGCAATCTCCATGTTTGCAGTGGGAGCTACCTTTTCTGTTTATGAGGGTGCGAAGGGGTTTCTTCAGCCGCACCGGATTACAAACCCAACCATAAATTACATTATACTCGGGCTGGGCATATTCCTGGAAAGTATAGCTCTGCGTATTGCCTACAAGCAGTTTTCTGCTACGCGTAAGTTTGGTATCTGGCGTTCGCTGCGTGAGGCCAAGGACCCGGCCTTGCTTACAGTCATTTTTGAGGATTCCGCCGCCATGGTGGGAATTGTACTTGCTTTACTGGGATTTTTTTAACCCAGATCACAGGGAATGCCTTCTATGATTCCGCCGCCTCGATGGTAATCGGTCTGATGCTGGCGGGCATTGCGTTTTTCCTGGCGAGGGAGTCCAAGGACCTCCTAATTGGCGAAAGCGCCTGCGAAGCGGACCGGAGCAAAATCTTGACGGCTGTGCACAGCATACCGGAAGTTTCAGAGTGCATGGAGTTGTTGACGATGCACATCAGCCCCGAAGAAATCCTGGTTAATATCAATGTGCATTTTGTAGACGGGCTGGAAACCGACCAGATCGAGCAGGCTATAGACAGCATTGAAAGGAGCATCAAAACTGCAGTACCGGCAGTGGGCCGCATTTTTATCGAGGCGGATACCTTGTTGCGGCCAAGGCGGCAGGGAGGATCCGTTGGACAGCCTGGTTCCGCCGCGACTGATTCGTGAGGGAGCGGTCAGATCTGGCGCACAATTCCTCGTCTTCATCCTGTCCTCGTGCTCCAGGCAGTATTCGAGGAAAGGGCGCCTGTCCTCCAGATTTGTTTAAAAGTAACTTCAAGGGATGGTCTGGCCGGGATCCAGGGACAAAGGTTCCTGAAAATCACAGTTCATGTGGGTTACGGCACGGTTCAGTTTGCAGGCTAGAGCATCTTCCTCGTGGCTGTCAAAGGTATCATAGTGCTGGCAATTAAAACAAGGCCATTGTTCCATTTTTATCACCTCAAAAATAGAATCCCCATCGGGTATAAATTCATACACCTTGAAGAGATTAAGGTTATATCGATAATGGATGGAAAGTACTATATTGCACTAAAAGATTCAAATAAAACAGGAGGGCTACCAGTGGTTATACAAGAAAAAATCCCCACCCGGGCGGAAGTACCGGAGCAGTATAAATGGCGTTTGGAAGATATTTATGCTTCAGACGCGGAATGGGAGCGGGATTTCCAAAAGCTGCGGATAATGGTCAAGGAAATCCAGGCTTTTAAAGGCCGTCTGGGTGAGTCGCCCGGAGTCTTACTGGAAACCTTGCGGGCTGAGGAACGCCTCCAGCAGCTCAATGAAAAGATCTATGCTTATGCTCGTATGCGGCGGGATGAGGACAATACCAACTCTATTTACCAGGCGATGACCGACCGGGCCGACAGCCTCAGCACCGAGGCGCAGACGGCAGTGTCATTTATTCTGCCTGAAATACTGGCCCTGCCGGAAGAGACTCTGGCCGGTTTTCGGCGGGCGGAACGCGGCCTGGACCTGTACGAATTTGCTTTTGAAGAAATTATGCGGCAAAAGGACCACACTCTTTCTCCGGCCGAGGAGAGAATCATAGCACAGGCGGGAGAGGTGACGGAGGCTCCGTCCAACATATTTAAAATGGTCAATAACGCGGACATCACCTTTGAGCCCATTGAAGACGAAAAGGGCGCGCGGGTGGAGGTCACGCACGGCCGCTATACCCGTCTCATGGAAAGCAGGGACAGGAGGGTGCGCCGCGATGCCTTTACTTCCATGTATAGTTCTTATCATAAGCTTCGCAATACCCTTGCCGCCACGCTTAGCTCCAGTGTGAGGCGTGATATTTTTTACGCCCGTGTGCGCCGGCACCCGTCAGCTTTGCAGGCGTCCCTGTTTGAAGATAACATCCAGCCGCAGGTTTACGATAACCTCATCGAAACGGTGCGCCGCAATAACGGGGCCATGCAACGTTACGTTGACCTGCGCCGGAGGAGGTTGGGCCTGGATCAACTGCACATGTATGATCTGTATGTATCCCTGGCCGGGGAGGTAGACTGGGATATATCCTATGCGGAGTCTGTGGAAATTATCAAACAAGCGCTGGCGCCCCTGGGAAGCTTTTACGGGGAAATCATGGCCAGGGGACTTGCAGCCGGCTGGGTGGATATTTACGAAAACAAGGGCAAGTCAAGCGGCGCTTATTCCTGGGGGCCCTACGGGACCCACCCGTACATCCTGATGAACTACCAGAATAACCTGAGCAACCTTTTTACCCTGGCTCATGAGTTGGGGCACGCCATGCATTCGTATTTCGCCTTTAATGCACAGCCTTATATCTACGCCCATTATAAAATATTCACAGCAGAGGTAGCTTCTACCGTCAACGAGTGCCTGCTCATGGATTACCTGCTCAAGACCGTGACCGACAGGGACAAAAAACTCTACCTGCTCAACCACTACCTGGAGCAGTTTCGTGGGACGGTCTTCCGGCAGACCATGTTTGCCGAGTTTGAGAAAATCATTCACGCCAGGGTGGAAGCAGGAGAAGCCCTTACGCCTGACCTGCTGGGTGAGATCTATCACCAGCTTAACCTTGATTATTACGGACCCGGCATAGTTGTCGACCGGGACATAGATATGGAATGGGCGCGCATTCCGCACTTTTATGAAGCCTTTTACGTTTACAAGTACGCTACCGGGTTTTCTGCGGCGGTTGCCTTAAGCAGGCAAATCCTGACAGAGGGTGAACCGGCGGTGGCTCGCTACCTTGACTTTTTAAGAAGCGGTGGCTCCGGCTACCCGCTAGACCTGCTTAAAGCGGCCGGGGTGGACCTTTCAGCGCCTCTTCCGGTACAGGAGGGACTGGATTTGTTTACCATCCTTCTGGACCAGGTGGAAGCCTTTATGTAAATTTTACCTGCGCCTCTTTTGTTCATACATCGACTGGTCGGCCCGGATTAGCAACTCGTTAAGGGAGCGGGGATTTTCCGGACTGTTATATTCTTTGCCGACACTAAGTGAAAGTTTATACTGGTGATCTTTCTCAGAGTTAAAGGCCTGAAGGTTTTCATGAAGCCGGTCCAAAAAAACGTCGTAGTCTATATTACCGGCGCCGGTAACAAAAACAGCGAACTCGTCTCCACCAATACGCCCTATAATATCAGACTCACGAAAACTCTTTTTGATAATATTTGCAGCTTCAATAATGGCCTTGTCTCCAACATCGTGACCGAGGGTGTCGTTAATCTGTTTGAAGTCATCCATATCAATATACAGTAGTCCGCCGTCCCTGGCGTTAACCGTATCCTGGTATTGCTGGACATGGGTAAAAAAGCCTCTCCGGTTGTACAGGCCGGTGAGTTCATCGGTTAACGACAGCATTCTCAGCTTTTCTCTTAACTTAACGTTATCGGTAACATCCCGGAGTGTAGCAAGGTAGGCGTTTTCACCCTCCCAGTTGGTTTCCACCACGCGTACTTCAGCAGTAAGGACAGCTCCATTGCTGTCGGTTAAGTTAATTTCCTTGATTTCACCAGCAACTATGGGATAATCGAACTTTTCGCCGGGGAATGTCTCTGCGTTGCGACTGAATAAAGCTGCCGCCGCAGGATTAACATAACGGATTATACCGTCCTTGTTTACTACCACCATGGCGTCAGCGTTGCTTTCGAGAATGGTGCGATAGTTTTTTTCTAAAATTTTAATGGTTTCGTGAGCTTTCTGAAGTTGCAGGTATGATTGCTCAAGTTCGGATTTCTGTTGCACGGCATTTTCATATGTACAGAGGAGAAGGTCAATAATCTGCAAGCGTTCTGAAGTAAGCAAATACTTCTGATCGGCAAAATAAAACTCTGTAACCATTTCCGCCGCATGGTTTTTTCGCAGCTCAAAGTTGATCAGAACATGGCGGATGCGGGAGAGTAAGAACTCTTCATTATATGGCTTGATAATAAAGTTGTCAGCCTTGCACTTTAAGCCCTTTATAACATCTGTGGGCTCGGAAAGGGACGTTAACAGTATAACCGGTATGTTTTTTAGCCGTTCGTCTTCCTTGACTTTCTCGCAGAACTGGTAGCCGTCCATCTCAGGCATAATAATATCGCTGATAATAACGAGGGGCATTTGCAGTTTAACCTTCGCAAGCGCCTCTTTGCCGTTGTGGGCAATTTCGACTTTGTAATCATGCTTTTCAAGAGTGGCCTTAAGTTGTTCAGCCTGGGTGGGGCTGTCCTCGACAATCAATATTTTTATATCTTGACTCATATCTAAGTTTTACCCCCCTGCATTACAGAATGGTTAGCCATGATTTAGGGTAAACCCTAACTAGTGTTTTACTTTTTACCTGCCAGCCTCAACAGGGTTGAGGCGATCTCGTCTGGCGGGAGAATATATGAAGCGGCGCCTATTTTGACAGCTTCACCCGGCATGCCGTGTACAACGGAGCTTTCCTTGTCCTGGACGATGGTTGCAGCTCCGTTTTCTTTCATTAACCTCAGTTCAACCGCGCCGTCTTTACCCATCCCGGAAAGCAGCACACCGGCAGCGTTTGGTCCGAAAACCTCTGCAACCGAGCGGAAAAGATAGGACACGGCCGGTCGCAGGCCATGTTCCGGTTCTTTCTTGCTCAAAAAAATACGCCCGGTGTTATCGACTCCCAGATGAGAACTGTCAGGGGCAAAATACACATGCCCCGGAAGCGGGTAGGTACCCTGTGTTGCAATACTGACAGAAAGTCCTGTGGAATTAGCCAACCATTCTACCATGCCCTGAAGAAAGCCCTTTGTGATATGTTGGACAACTAATAATGGAGCTGGAAAATCGCTGGTAATCCCGGCTAGTAGTGTTTGAAGCGCCATTGGTCCGCCGGTAGAAGCGCCAACAGCAACGCAATTGATTTCCGCTGGATTTTTTTCAAAAACAACAGGAGGATGTGTTGCGGCTAAGCTTGCCGGCCGGAACCTGGCCCATCTTCTAACAACCTTCACTTCGGACATCGACTTTACTGTCTGGATCAGTACCCTGGCCATATGATCAAAATCAGGGTGTGTAGTCCCTGCAGGCTTTTCCAAAACAGCGACCGCTCCGGCTCCGAGAGCCTGGAATGTCTGTTCAACATCCACGTGATCCCAACTGGCGCTTAAAATAATAATAGGGACAGGATGAGTCTCCATGATCTTCCTTGTGGCTTCAAAACCATTCATTTTTGGCATGTGCATATCCATGGTAACGACATCCGGCTTATAAGTTTTTACGTAATAAAGCGCCTCTTCACCGTTGTTTGCGGCGCCGGCTATGTTTATTTCCGGATCCGAGCTGAGAATATGTATCAGCAAGGCCTGTACTACGGGAGAGTCATCAACTACCAGGACTTTAATCATTTTATACTCCGCTAATTAAATAATCTTTTGGATGGTTTCCAGCAGGTTGCTGTGATCGAAACTGCTTTTGGCAATGTATGCGTTGGCTCCTACATCAATGCCCCGCTCCCTGTCCTCGCGGGATTCCAGACCAGTTACCAGCACAACGGGCAGATGAGATAACTGATCATCCGACCGGATTTTTGCCGTTAAATCAAACCCATTCATTCTAGGCATTTCGATATCCGATACGACCAAATCAAATTGACCGGTTCTTAAGTTGGTATAAGCGTCAATTCCGTCAACAGCAGTTTTCACCCTGTACCCTGAGGATTCAAGAATATTTTTTAAAAGTACCCTTGCGGTGATTGAGTCTTCAACAACCAGAACAGAACGTTTTTTTGGCTTGTTTTCCTGTGTTGATACGGTCATGGCGCTTGTTTTGGCATTGATATTTACTGCGGATTTTATCAAATCGCTGACATTCAGTACAGGGATCACTTTGCCCGAGCCAAGTATCGTGGCGCCGGCAATGTTGCGCACCCGCAAAAGCGGCTTGCCAAGACTTTTTAATAGGATTTCCTGTTCCCTGAGTATTTCGTCGACCTGAAAGGCAATACTCTTCCCTGCGTAACAAAGAATCAAAAGCCTGATGTAATCAGATTTTTCATCTTCATTGTTTTCCCCGTCCAGTCCAAGGACATCACTAAGCCCTACCAGGGAGATGACTCTGCCGTCAACTAAGACAGTTTTCATGTTTTCGACCGTCTTAATCTGATCTCGCCGCGTCCTTACCACCCGTTCCACATCTGAGGTGGGTAATGCAAATATTTGTCCGGCTGCCCTGATCATGATACCTCTCAAGGCCGTAAGGGTAACGGGAAGAAGTATCCGTATTGATGTGCCGTTCCCGGGACTGGTTTCCACAGACATGCTGCCGCGCAGCTTGTTAACTTTTTCCTGGGCAATAGCAAGGCCGAGCCCCCTGCCGGAGATTTCCGTGACAATCTGGTTGGTGGAAACTTCCGATTTGAAGATAAGCGCCAGGGACTCTTGCACGCCAATGTTTTCTGCCTGTTTGTGGGTTATGACGCCTCGTTTGACGGCAGCTTCTATTACCTTTTCAACATGAATACCGGCGCCGTCATCTGTAACGGCTATTTCGACTTTGGTCCCTTCAACTTGCGTAACGGCTATCGTTATTCTACCGCGACGCGGCTTTTGGCTTAGCTCCCGTATATCCGGCTTCTCAATTCCGTGGTCGACACAATTGCGCACCAAGTGGATCAGCGGGTCTTTGATCTCTTCGAGAATTCGTTTGTCTATCTCGACCTCTTTACCATGCAACTGCAAGTCCACTTCTTTGCCCTCTCTGGAAGTGAGGTCGCGGACCATTTTGGGGTATGTCTCCAGGACAGTTGAGAAGGGAAGCATTAGCGCCTTCTTCATGTCTTCAAGGAGCGTGTTTACCTTGCCGTCAAGAGTCAGCCGGTCGGCTTCGGCAGTTTTTACCTGCTCGTTAAACTTGTTCTGAAGTGATTTTGCAAAAGCATAATTCCAGTCGATGAAATCAAGCACTTTGGCCAAGAGCAAACCCGCCTGCTTCATTTCTATGGGTTTCCCCGCATTTTCCAGGTACTTTCTGAGCAGCAGTAGTTCCGGTTGAATTTTTGCTCCTTCTCTTTCCCACAGGTCGATACCGGCCTTAAAATCCAATAAATTCTCCGCGCTTTGTTTTGCTGCAAGCTTTACCGAAAGCAATTCCTCAATTTGCAGTAAGAGCGAATCAAGTTTAGACGTCGCAATTCTTACTGTTTCCGTAGAAGGCGGGATTTCTTGCACAGGCGCCATGCTCTTCCCCGAGATGCCCTTTACACTCCCGCTGCTGTTCATTTTTCCGGGCGTATCTTCTGCCGGAATTTCATGGCAGGTTTTCACTTGCGGGCAGCCTGCCGGGTCGGTTTGGGGCTTGTGTCCCTCCTTTATTTCTGACGAAGTGCAAGACTGATATCCAGTACTGCTTACATCTTTACAGCTTTCAAGCGATTCAAGCTGCTTTAGCAATACCTCAGCTTCACCGGGATTTTTATCGGGCGAAAAAAGCAGCATGCCCACAGTGTCGACAGCTTGGTGAAAAATGTTTAAAAGATTGGATGAAAGCATTATTTTTCCATGCTTCAAACGTGCCAGGGCGCCCTCAAGTGACTGGCAGACCGTCTCTATTTCCTGCATGTTGACAGCCCTTGCAGCGCCTTTTAAACTGTGCGCTTCACGAAAAACAGTCTCAATTATCTTTGCCTGCGTGTCGGAAGAAAGTTCTTTCTCCAGTTCCATAAGCCCTGAGGTAATTGCCTTGAGTCGTTCACCCGCTTCAACTTTGAACATCGTCCGAAGCCTGATCAGCAAATCCTCATCTTTTTTCCCCATCTCGCTGCTCCCTTTATACCTTTAGACGCTGTAACGCTCCGCCAACTGCCTGAGATTTTTACCCAAATCGTCCAAATTTCTTGCCGCTGTTTCTATTTTCCTTGATCCTTCAACGTTCTGATTGCTTGCCAGGCGGATGTTTTCCATCGCCATGGCGGTTTGCTCCGTGCCGGCAAACTGCTGCTGGGCGGATGCTGCAATCTGGGTCACCGCTTGTAACGCTTCATAAATGCTGCGGGCCATCTCCTTGATCGACTCGCCTGCCCCGGTGGACTGCGTCACTCCCAATTCAACCATTTTACTACCCTGTTCCGTGGCCATAACAGCAGAACTGGTGGCTTTTTGAATATCGTTTAAGATTGTTCGCACCTGAGCCGTGGCCCGTTTGGACTGCTTGGCGAGGCTTTTGATTTCTTGCGCCACTACGGCAAACCCTTTTCCTTCTTCGCCGGCCTTTGCTGCTTCGATGGATGCGTTAACAGCCAGAAGGTTTGACTGTTCAGCTATATCGTCCACGGAGGATATAATTTCTCCAATAGCTTGGCTTTGCTCGCTTTGTCTCACGACACTTTCGGCGATAGACTCCATCTGCTGGCGTATCCGGTACATTTCTTCGAGTGTTTGCTCCACTTTTTTTTGACCCTCTTGGGAAGCTTGC
Organism: Pelotomaculum sp. FP; assembly: GCF_004369245.1. NCBI lineage: Bacteria > Bacillati > Bacillota > Clostridia > Eubacteriales > Desulfotomaculaceae > Pelotomaculum > Pelotomaculum sp. FP. The sequence goes on from NZ_QFGB01000030.1 coordinate 30,332, forward strand.
ACCGCCTTATGGGTAACTTCAGAGATATAATTTGCCTTCTGTGTGGATAACTTCGCAGTCTGTCTAAGTTCTTCAATAGTAGTAGTTGTTTCACTCACGGCTGCGGCTGTTTCTGTGGCGCTGGCCGTAAACTGTATGGTAGAAGCGGATATTTCACTGGCGGAAGATACCAGCACATCCACTCCGCCGAAAATTTGCTTGATTTCACCCCGTAAATTTTCCGCCATTTTAAGAAAAGCCTGGATCATCAAGCCCGCCTCGTCACGCCCATAGTTTATTGGAACTTCGACTTTGAGATCACGCATGGAGATTTGGTCTGCAATCATCACCGCAGTTTTTAAGGGACGTGTAATCCGGCGGGTGATCAGGATGCCCAGCCCCAGAGACAGGGTTAGGCCTATAACCAGCATGAAAAACATCGCTATTGCAGCTTGTTTTCCCTCAGCCAGGTTCGCCTCAGCTTTCTGTTTAGCCTGGGTTTCAACAAGGTCATGCGTATGCCTTAACATTTCAATTATTCTAGTCGCATAGGGAGTGTTGCTGAAAAACGTGGACCGTGCTTCGTTCATCCGGCCTGCCAGTATAAGGTCAACAAGGTTATCATTTAACAGTTTCAGATTAGCTGTTGCTGTTTTAATTTGTGCAATCTCCCGTTTAATATCCTCGTTATTGTTTATATTTTCAAGATTTATCAATATTTCATTGATTTTTTCATCATTTTTGCTGATATCAGCCAAATTAATATCACCGGTTTTTTTGTCCCCATCTATAAGACTGACAGCCAAAAAAATACTGGTTTCATTGAATTTGTCTATTGCATCATCTATGTATATCTGAGAGAGCGTATTGACCTCGTATAGCTCCTGGTTCATCCTGCTAATTTTATTTATACTTTGTAAACCTATATAGCATGTTACTATAGCAATAATGCCTACAAATACATAGCCGGTCATAATCTTTGCGCCTATTTTTGCGTTAAAAAACCATTTCACAGATTGCTCCTCCTGTTTTATTAAAAATCCTGCAACCCTAATCTACTTCTTCGTGTACTATTATCCGTTTATCCGACAGGAGCTTTTCCAGATCCAGAACAGCCAGCCGCTCGCCGGTTAGGCCTTTGATATATTCACCCCTAATACCGGTCATGGCGGGAAGCGGCGGTTGGAGTTCGTTAACAGGAATAGATTTGATACCATGAATTGTATCTGCCAGGATACCGATTTTTGTCTCTGACGCCTGTACTATAATAACCTTGTTCAGGCCGGTAAGACCCTTTTGCGGCAGGTTGAAAAAATACCTCAGGTCAATGACTGTCAGGATATGACCTCGAAAGTTGATAATCCCAAGAATAAACGGCGGCGTGCCCGGCAATGCCGTAAGTTCTTTCAACGGGCTGATCTCTTGAACATACCTGGACTCCACAGCATAGTTTTCGTGAGCCAGCAAAAACTCAACAACTTCCACCTGCGCTAAATTTATGGCGCCGGTTTCTTCCTTCCGGGCAAGCTCTTTTGCTCTTGCTTTGAGAATTGTTTTCTTTTCCTCTTTTGAAATTATCTTAACCCCCCCTTAGCCTTTTAGCGTTTCAGGCAAGTGCGTGCAAGCTTCCGGACTTCATGGAAATGATCATTTCCGAAAGTCTTCCGGCGGTCATGCCGTCTGAATTCGGCAATAGATCGCCTGGAGCATAAGAGCCCAGAATTATTAAAGCATGGTCAAAATGCTTGTCTGATTCCTCCAGTTTCCCAATCTGCCTTTTAATATTGCCAAGCGCATAGTGTGCCAGCAAATAATCCCGGTCCAGGTAAAGCGTTCTGTTCAAAGCGGAGATAGCTTCCTCAAGTTGGTTTTGCTCCTGTAAAATAGTTGCCAGCAGGTAGTGAAGGGAGGGGTCAAGCTTATTAAAGGCAATTGCTCTCTCACACCAATCTTTGGCGTCATGGAGTTTTCCAAGATTGGCGTTGGCCCGGGCCATGAGGGCCAAGGACTTTTCCACATAAGACGTTTCGCCTGCGGAAATTGAGGATAAAGCAACGGCTAATTTTTCGGCGGCATCTGTATAACGGCAGCGCTCAAACATAGCAAACGCTGTTTTGAATAAGCGGTCTGCATCTTCAAAAACCTGTTCCTCTAATTGGGGACTTTTATGGTTTGCAGACGACTGTGCTGTTAAACCGGCTTCCTGCCCTTTGTTTGTATTGGTGAGACCATGTTTTATAAAAGCCGCCGGGTCAAGTGAAATACCGCCGGTTGCCCGGCAAACCGGTGAGGTGGACTGATGCCGGTCTTTCTTGTATACAACCGTACCTGACGGGTTAACCGTGCTAAACTGTGAAAACAGATCCGGTGACATTTCACTTGGACTTACGGCCAGCCAACCGCCCTCCGCAAGACAACTGTGCAGCCGTTGAACCACGAGATTTCTTCTAGCGGCTCCAAAATACATGAGTACGTTGCGGCACAGAATTACATCAACCTCGCAGGTGTTGTTAATATATGATGGATAACTATCTTCTACCAGGTTCAGGTAGGAAAAATCAACCATTTGTTTAACGGAAGGCTGTATTTCGAAAAGGCCGCTTTCTTTTTTTATGAAATATTTTTGTTTGACCCACTCTGGAGTTCCCCTGAATGACCACTCGCCGTACAGTCCGTGGACGGCTTTTCTGAGAGACAGCGGGTTGATGTCTGTGGCCAGAATTGTGACGTTCCAGTCTTTCATGAAATGACTGAATTTGCTGAGCAGGATAGCGATGGAATAGGGTTCCTCTCCTGTACTGCAGCCCGCGCTCCAGATTTTTAAACGCTTTCCTTCCGGCGGTGGAGATTGCCGTAAAGTTTCAAGGATATGTTCTTCCAGGGTTCGGAAACAGTTTTCATCCCTGAAAAAGTACGTTTCGCCCACGGTAAGGTGGCTTGCCAAAACTTCAACTTTTTTTCTTGTCGCTGGTGTGGTTATCAGCCAGCGGGTGAATGTTAACGTATTATCAAAACCGAGCTCAATACCGGCGGCGGCGAGTCCCCGTTTCAGGTCGTGCCGGCGTTCCTTGGGAAAATGCAAGCCAAGGTTTATTGACAGGTAATCATTAAGCTGCGAAAAAGGAAGATTGTCAGGAATGTTGGTCACGTCCTTTGTCATAAGAAAGGATGTTATCATGGTTTAGCCAATAGATGATGCTGTCTGCCAGCTTGATTATGCCTTCCACATTTTCAATGTCTGGAAAAACATCTTTGGCAAGGAGCACGTCCCCCGCGGCGGTTTCTATAATACCGGTTACGTCGTCTACGACTATAGCAGCGATTCGTTTTGAATCTGATAAGATTACAAACTTATCTTTCGGGTCTAATTCCCTTACAGGCAGGTTAAAGCGTTTGCGTGTATTGATAACGGTAATTAAACGCCCGTGTATATTAACAACACCAAGTACCATATCGGGAGCTCCCGGCAAAGGTGTTACTTCAGCAGCACAAACAGCTCTTTCAACAACATTAAGGTTTAAAGCATAACCCTGGTTGTCAATTGTAAAAACCACGTAGCTTTCCGGCTTGTCCATCACTCAATCCTTCAACTTAAGAATTTTCCTAAAAAAAGATCATAAAAAATTGTAGCAGACAAATATAGTATAATTCCAGCAATTTATGACAAAATCCTCTATTGGCTGGCAAAGTTTTCTTTTTTGGAAAGCCAAACAATAGGGCATAGGGAAATTAAGATAACTTATTAACTCCAGAGAATTGTTACAGAAGAGACTAAATTAAATAAATGACAAATATGCTTTTCTCATACCGCCAATTCCAGGCTGGTTGTAAGGCCTGTGTATATTTAATATAATGGAAAGAAAATGTTGCGGGAGTGGGTGTGAGTGGCAGTCGTTGATGTTACTGTGGTGCCTGTCGGCACACAGTCTGCCGGCTTGAGTGAGTATGTGGCGGGATGTGTGAAAGTGCTGCAGGAGGCGAAAGGGATTTCCTACCAACTGACGCCCATGTCCACCATCATTGAGGGTGAACTGGGGCTTGTTCTGGAACTGGTCCGGGAAATGCACGAACAGCCCTTTTTAAAAGGCGCGGTAAGGGTCGTAACTACCGTACGCATCGATGACCGGAGGGATAAAAAGCTGACCATGTCCGGAAAGGTTGCGGCAGTGGAGGCCAGGCTTCATGTCTAGGGGCGCGGTGAACCCGTTTATGGAGTTTGACGCCAGCCTGAAACGGGGGGTTGTTGCGCCGGTTTACCTGTTTTACGGTCAGGAAACCTATCTTCGCGATCTTGCTCTGGCGCGTTTAAAGGAACATTTCGAACAGGGCGGCCAGGCTGGCCTGGATGTTGACCTGATTGAGGGAGAGGCGACGGACCCGTCGGAAGTTGCTGCCCGGGCTGAAACACTCCCTTTTTTTGCTGCCAGGCGGTTGGTTGTGGTTAAAAACCCTTCCTTCTTCAAGGCCTCCAAGCGGCGGGAAGAAACTGGTGAGGGGGAAGGCCCCAAGCCATCCGGTCGGGAAACGCCGCTGCTGCAGTATATTAAAGATCCATCTCCTTCAACCTGCCTGGTTTTTAGCACGGGGGAGAATGTTGATAAAAGAAAACGGCTCTTTCAGGCCATTAAAAAATACGGCCGCGAAATGGAATTTGTCTATCTTAGCCCTGGGGACTTGAGCCGCTGGGTGACCAAGCGGGCGGGACAGGGGGGCAGGAGGTTTGCACCGGGGGCGGTAAACGCCTTGTTGAACGCAGCCGGCCCATCCCTGCAGGCGCTTTCCTTGGAAATTGAAAAACTGATTCATTACACGGCCGGGCGTGATGCTATCACAACAGAGGAAGTACACCTGTTGTGCCCGCCCAGAGTGGAGGAAAATATCTTTGCGGTGGTGGACGCGGTAGGAAACAGGCGCTGCCGGGAAGCTCTGGCTGGCATTAAGGATATGCTGGCGGCAAAGGAGCCTCCGCTCAAGATACTTTCGATGATTGCCAGGCAGTTTCGCATTCTGTTAATGGTACGTGATTTGAACGAAAGGGGTTGCCCGGCCAGGGAGATTCCTGAGAGGCTTAAAATTCACCCCTTTGCAGCCCAGAAGGCGGCGGCCCAGAGCAGGAATTTCAGCAAACCCCTCTTAACCGGCGCCCTGGCAGCGCTTTCGGAGCTGGATGTGGGGGTAAAGACGGGAAAAATGGAGTTTTACCCGGCCATGGAGACCTTCCTGCTCACCCTCAGTGGCAGGAGAAAGAGCGGTTGACTGCGAGTGGAGTCAGTATAGTGTGTACGGACCAGAAAGCCGTTCCTTTGCAACATGCTGTACACCACATCAAGATAACTCTTTGAGTCAGTTTTTTAATGCGGTGTGATTAAGCAAGCTATTTTAATATTAATTTTTTCAATTCAAGTTTATTTGGGAGATATTCAAAATGGCAGACAGTGTACCACAGCGGAGCGAAAACCTTTTGTACGGACTGGATGAACGTCCACCGCTGAACCGTACCCTGGCTTATGCCGCGCAGTGGCTCATCTTCACTCTGGCCAATTCAGCCGTGGTACCGGTTGTAGTCGGTAATGCCCTGGGTCTGGACCAGGCCGGTATTGCCTCACTGGCGCAACGGACCTTTTTTTTGCAGGCCCTGGCATCTGTTCTCCAGGTCTCTTTTGGCCACAGGTTGCCTATTATTGAAGGACCTTCCGGGATGTGGTGGGGTATTTTTATCACCCTTGCCGCTATGGCCCCCGGCCTGGGTAAGCCCATGGCTGTCTTGCGCACAGATCTGGAATTTGGTGTCATCATAACAGGGCTGATCCTGGTTGTAATTGGTCTCAGCGGGCTCATCGGCCGTGCTTTGAAGCTTTTCACGCCTGCTGTTACCGGGTCAGTGCTGGTTTTGCTGGGGCTGCAGCTTAGCGGCACTTTCGTAAGGGGCATGCTGGGTATTACTACAAGCCACGGCCAGGTCGATTTGAAGTCCAGTATCATCTCACTTGTTGTGGTGGTCATTGTTGTTGGGTTCAGCCTGAAAGCAAAGGGTTTTCTCGGCAGCATCGCCATCCTGGCCGGTATCGCCGGCGGTTGGATTTTGGCGGCGCTGGCCGGAGTCAGTCACGGGGTTGCATGGGGATATGGTTCTATGGTAGCCCTACCGCAAATCTTTGCCTGGGGGCGCCCCACTTTTGACCTTGGCATCGTTCTGACCTGTGTTCTGACGGGACTCCTGGTCCTTTCCAATCTGGTGGCGAGCATCCTGGCTATGGAGCGGGTACTGGAGACTGAGCTGCCTAAACGCAGTTATGACCGTGGAGTCGCCCTGACCGGCTTTTCCGATATCCTGTCCGGGCTGGGGGCAACGGTTGGGTTCGTTCCCTACTCGGCGGGGGCGGGGATGGTCAGCCTGACCAAAGTGGCCTCGCGCCTTCCTTTCATTATATTTACGGCTGCTTTGCTGGTTATGGGCCTCCTGCCGCCGGTCGGTGTTTTTCTGGCTTCGATCCCCGAGCCGGTAGGGTATTCGGCCTTGCTGGCTTCCTTCTGCCAGATGGTTGGTTTTGGTTTAAAAGATTATGCCAGGATGAAACTCACGTCCCGAGATTATTTTGTGGTTGGTCTGCCGCTGCTTTTTGGGACCGGCTTAATGTTTCTCCCTACCGGGGCTTTCGAGGGGGCGCCGGCCCTGGTCCGCTACATTTTAGGCAACGGCTTCATTGCCGGGATGCTGTTGTGTATGCTGCTGGAGCATGTGCTTCTGCCGAAGCGGTACTTTACTTAACAGGCTAAAGCAACAAAAAAACCACCCCCTTGTCTTTCGGGTGGTTTTGGTGGTTTAGCCCGTAATCTTGTTGAACCGCCTGGTCAGGCGGGATTTCTTCCGGGACGCTGCATTTTTATGTAAAATGCCTTTGGTCACGGCCTTATCCAGTACCCGCACCGCATTGCGCAGCTTGAGACTGGCGTCCTCGCGGTCGGCCGTTTTCAGGGCCTCTTCAAATTTCCTAATGGTGGTTTTCAGCGCCGATTTAATCCTGGCGTTGCGTAATGTCCGTAACCGGGTAATCTCAACCCTTTTGACAGCTGATTTTATGTTCGGCATGTTATTCTCACCTCCCAACGGCAACAATTTTACCATGTGCAAAAAAAAAATGCAAGGGCCAGCAGTATATACTTACCTTTTTTGGTGAAAGCTATTTCTAGATCAAAAGACAGGAGGTGATACTTATGCAATGGCTAGGACTGGTTATCCGTTTTGTAGTTTCAGCACTCGTTCTTATTGTTGTCAGCTGGCTTTCACCAGGCTTCGTTTTGAGGGGAGGCCTGGTAGGCGCGCTTATTGCCGCCCTTGTGATTGCCGTGTTGGGGTACGTTGCGGAAGCTCTGCTGGGTGATCGCGTATCACCGCAGAGCAGGGGGCTGGTTGGGTTCATTGCCGCCGCGGTGGTGATTTACCTGGCCCAGTTCATAATTCCCAGCCTGCTCAGCGTATCGCTTGTAGGAGCGCTGATATCGGCATTTGTTATCGGACTCATTGATGCTTTTGTGCCAACCGTCCTGCGCTGACGGAAATTCCTCATAAACCCTTCCTGCCGGGCATAAAGATTTAGGAACAAGCCTGGTAAGGAGGGGTTTTTATTGTACCCTGCTCCCGCCTTTCGCCAAAGGGGTATGTTATTAGCTGCCATGCGTCAGCTTATCGCTGTCGTCTCAGGTGTTTTTATTTTGTTCTTTTCCATAAAGATATTTCCCCATTTACCTGCCTGTCCCGCATTCTCCCATGTTTTCAAAATAGCTTCGGATTGGACGGAGAATTTCTATGAGTGGGATGCCATAAGAATAATGGAAATAGGCATGCCGGTCCTCAATAGAAGCGATTTTGAAGGTGACACCGGCGACCTGACAGCCTGGCAAATCATTTTGGATGGGGTGGGGGCTGTATCCAGGGCTAACCTGCGTAACCCGGCCGGTGTCATGCAGTCAGAGATACCGCTCCTGGCGCGCCTTGAAACTCCTGCCGTGAAGGTCACAGCAGTCCCGGCCCAGCCGCCCGGGACTGCTGCGGTCCTTTCTGACGATTGTCTGGTAGCTATTTACAACACACATACCGGTGAAACTTACAGTCTAACCGACGGGGTGGAACGGCTTGATGGCCGGAAGGGTGGTGTGGTGACGGTTGCGGCTGCACTCCAGGAGGAATTGGAAAGCAAGTACGGGATTAAAACTGCCAGGTCGGAGCGAATCAACGACGCTGACTATAACACTTCCTACCTGGAATCGGAAAAAACGGCGCGGGAGCTTTTGGCCGCTAACCCCAAAACCATGGTAATCCTGGATATTCACCGTGACTCCGGTAAAACAAGGGAACAAAGTATAGTCAATATCAACGGGCAGGAAGTAGCCACCCTTCTCTTTATTGTAGGCTCGGACGCCCGGCGCTCTTTCCCCAACTGGCGTCAGAACCATGCCTTTGCCCAGGAGCTTTCCGACAAAATTAATAGTATGTACCCTGGCCTCTCGCTGGGGGTAAGAGTGAAAGATGGTATCTATAATCAATCCCTCCACCCCCAGGCCTTGCTGGTTGAGGTGGGAACAACCAAAAACTCGACTGAAGAGGCGGCCCGCTCGGTCAGGCTCATGGCCGCCGCGCTGGCCGCAATAATAAGACAACAGTGAAAAAGTTTTTTTGTTCTGAGCATTGTACTGGTGTGATGTAGCTATTTCTTTTAAGGTAAAGCATTTTGGGTTGGGCGTAGGGCGTAGGTCGTAAGGCGTAAAATTTGACGGGGGACGTGAGACGTTAGTCGTTAGACGTGGGTCTGCGTGATATTCTCAAGGGTTTAACAACGACCAATAGAAAATCAGGATAAGCTACGGCCTACGCCTTACGCCCTGCGACGCTAACCATACTATCCCAAACAGCGTATAGTTGCCGGTCTTTTTTACCCATAATATTAAGGAAGGAATAAGTATCTGTAAATTAAAAGTGACACTATTGCGGGAGCAGACTTGTGAATGGGTTTAAATATCTGGCGGGTACAGCTGTATGTATGGTTGCTGTGCTGCTCGGCTTTATCGTTGTTCTGGGGCAGTTTAACTTGATGGTTTACCCGGCTCGTATCGCTGCTTTCAGCTTCAATGCAGGTGAAAAGGGGATTTGCCGGATTGAATTCCTGGGGGAAAAAGCCCAACTGCCAATGCCGGATCTTGAGCTGTGGAACAAGTGGGAGACGCAAAGCCGTCAAGTCCTCATGGAGAACGCATACCAGGCTCTGGAGAGGGGGGGTAGGGTAGCCATGCAGGCTTGGGACGCCAGGATTAAGGACTTGGCCCTGGAAAGCAAATTTGCACAGCTTCTGAACACTTTTGAGACAGGCGTGCAGATTCCCTTGAAGGAGCAGCTGCAAAGGTGCAGGGGTGACGGGCGTTAGGAATTGATACGCTTGTATTGGGGTGTTATAATTATATAGTTGTTTTAGGAAGCAAGGAGGAACACCCCAAAATGGAGTGGGAGAAGGATAGAATCCGTAATTTTTGTATTATTGCTCATATCGACCATGGCAAATCAACCCTGGCGGACAGGCTTCTGGAGTATACCGGCGCCTTGAGCAGCCGTGAAATGACTGAGCAAGTGCTGGACAAGATGGACCTGGAGCGCGAGCGTGGCATTACGATTAAAATGCAGGCCGTACGCCTTAAATACAAGGCCGGAGATGGTCATGAATATCAACTGAACCTGATTGACACTCCGGGCCATGTAGATTTCTCCTACGAGGTGTCGCGCAGTCTGGCTGCTTGCGAGGGAGCGCTGCTGGTAGTTGACGCCGCCCAGGGGATAGAAGCGCAGACTTTGGCCAACGTCTACCTGGCGCTTGAGCACAACCTCGAAATAATAACAGTAATCAATAAAATCGACTTACCCAGCGCCGAGCCGGAAAGGGTCAAACAGGAAATTGAGGACATCATCGGCTTGGACACCTCGGAGGCCATCATGGCTTCGGCCAAAAGCGGTATCGGAATTGAAGAAATCCTGGAACAGATTGTGACCAAGATCCCGCCGCCCGGTGGTCAGGAGCAGGCGCCCTTGCGGGCGCTTATCTTTGATTCGCACTATGACCCCTATAAGGGCGTCATAGCCTATGTGAGAGTTGTTGACGGTACGGTTGCAAACGGGACGCAGGTTAAGATGGTAGCCACCGGCAAGGAATTTGAGGTCAACGAGGTCGGTATATTTAGGCCGGCGCCTGTCTCCATTGGTGAGTTGCGTTCGGGCGAAGTTGGTTTTATCGCCGCAAGCATTAAAAACGTCAAGGACTGCCAGGTGGGAGACACTGTGACCGACGCTAAACGCCCGGCCCCGGTATCTTTACCGGGCTACCGCAAGGTTACACCGATGGTCTATTGCGGCCTCTATCCGGTTGATACCGTTGACTATGAAAATTTGAGAGATGCCCTGGAAAAACTCAGGCTTAACGATGCCTCTCTGATTTATGAACCCGAAACCTCGGAGGCGCTTGGTTTTGGCTTCCGTTGCGGTTTTCTGGGTTTACTGCACATGGAAATTGTGCAGGAGCGGCTCGAGCGTGAGTATAACTTAAGTCTAATTACAACGGCTCCCAACGTCGTGTACCGGGTGACCACCACGGCTGATACCGTGGTTGAAATAGAAAATCCCAGCAAGCTCCCGCCGATTGGCAATCTTGTTTTTATTGAAGAGCCCTTTGTCAGGGCCTTAATCATGGCGCCTAAAGATTATGTCGGTCCGGTGATGGAACTGTGCCAGGAGCGGCGCGGGATCTTTGTCAACATGGAATATATCAGCATCAGCCGGGTGATGCTTACCTACGATCTGCCGCTCAGCGAAATTATCTATGATTTTTTTGACCAGTTGAAGTCTCGCTCCAGGGGGTATGCTTCCCTTGACTACGAGTTGGCCGGCTATAAACAGTCTGATCTGGTCAAGCTTGATATTATGATTGCCGGGGAAGTCCTGGACGCTCTTTCGATTATCGTGCACCGGGACAAAGCCTATCACCGGGGGCGTAGCTTTGTTGAAAAACTGCGTGGTCTAATCCCCCGCCAGCTCTTTGAAATACCGATTCAGGCTTCAATCGGCAGCAGGATCATTGCCAGGGAGACGGTAAAGGCGGTACGTAAGGATGTGCTGGCCAAATGCTACGGTGGTGACATCACCCGCAAGCGCAAGCTGCTGGAAAAGCAAAAAGAAGGGAAAAAGCGGATGAAGCAGGTGGGCAGCGTAGAAATCCCGCAAGAAGCCTTCATGGCCGTCTTAAGTGTGGGAGACAAGTAATATGGAAAAATTCCTTTTTCACTCTAAGCTACATCAACACAAGCGCAGAGAAGTATTACCAAAAATGCGGGTGCAAATTCATTGGCACAAATTCCCCAAAGAAATACAGCAAAATTCCCTTAGACTGCTTCACAGTGCAAGGGCGATTGAAACCGCACCCGCATAAAACAATCTGACGCGAATAAAACCTTAATATACAATGCACATATTATCATGCTTTTCTCTTGGGCCTTTTAAACCCTTGAGAATACCATGCAAACCCACGTCTCACGTCCAATTTTTACGCCCTACGCCTTACGCCCTACGACATTTACTACAGTGCGCGGTGCGAATTTATTCAAACTTAGCTGCCTTTAACTACCGTAACTAGGGAGGAATCATTTTATGAGCTGCTACCTTCGACATCTGAAGCCGGTTCTGGGTGAACTGGGTATTGAGCCAAAAACTAAGGAAGAGCGCAAGCAAATAGATTTGGCCATAAGGTCGATAGTTGGCAAGAGCAACACCGACAGGTGCGGTGAGGTGTGGCAGGAGGTTAAAGTCCGGCTTCAGGACGATGTGAAAAAGCGCTCGTTGTTAGATGCGCTGAAGAATCTGGCCTGATTGGAAAAACCGGGTTATTTCACTTTTGTTGCATACGAAATGCTCACCCACATTCTTTTGGGCGGCTTCTTAGTAAGCCGGGCTTTATTTTCACGGTAAGGGGGCGGAGCATGGCAATAGGTCTGTATATTCATGTGCCTTTTTGCCTTAAAAAGTGTCGTTACTGCGATTTCATCTCTTACCCCTACAGCCGGACAGCGGCAAAGGACTACTTGGCAGCTCTGATCAGAGAAATCCAGCTATACGGATCTTTCCTGGACGAAGTTGAGAAAGAAACAGCCAGCCTTTTTATCGGGGGTGGCACGCCCACCTGCTTGCCCATGGGAGACCTGAGGGAGATCCTTGGATGTATAAGGTCAATTTTTCGCCTGACACCGGATTGTGAGATTACGGTTGAGGCCAATCCGGGTACTATTGATGCCGGAGGTCTTTACGAATTAAGGCGGACAGGGGTAAACCGCCTCAGTATCGGGGTGCAGTCCCTGGCAGACGGTTTACTAAAGACGCTTGGCCGTGTCCACAACGCCGCGCAGGCGGGCGCCGCGGTGCGGCTGGCCAGGCAGGCGGGTTTTGACAACATTAATATCGATTTGATTTACGGTATACCGGGCCAGACCCTCGCGGTTTGGCAGGAAACGCTCGACCGGACAGTAGCTTTTGAACCGGAGCATGTTGCAGCTTACGGCTTGCAACTGGAGGAGGGAACTCCTCTGGAGCGTTCAGTTGCCATTGGTGATATGAGGGCTTGTCCGGAAGAACTGGAACTATCCATGTACCACACCGCCATAATTTCACTAAAAAAGAGCGGTTATCATCACTACGAAATCTCCAATTTTGCCAGGCCCGGGCGCGAGTGTGTTCACAACCTGGTTTACTGGCTAAACCTGCCCTTCCTGGGGCTGGGACCGGCTGCGCACTCCTGTTTCCGGGGGGAACGTTTTGCCAACGAACGCGAGCCGGAAAAGTACCGGTCCAGGCTCCGGCGGGGAGAACTCAGGGTTGCTGACAGGGAAACCCTTACCGTGGAAACTGAAATGTCGGAGACCATGTTCCTGGGTTTGAGGCTTTTGCAGGGGGTTAGCCTCGCGGCCTTCCGGCAGCGTTTTGGCCGGCGCTTGGAGGATGTCTACCGGTCTGAAATTAAGAGGCTTACAAAGGACGGGCTTACTGAGATTGACGGGGATTATTTAAGGCTGACCGAAAGGGGGCTTCCCCTGGCCAACCGGGTATTCCTGGAATTTGTGTGATTTCAGCGGGAAGGCGTGTTAAACGACCGGGTTATATGAATTATTGAATGCTTTTACGCTATATTCCTTGACAAGTGGATGGAGTTGGTGCTATTTTTTATTTAGCGGGTTTTTAGCACTCAGTAGGTTAGAGTGCTAACAAAAGGGGGGGGTAATGCATGAAAATGGATGACCGCAAGCAAAAGGTGCTTCTGGCCATCGTTCACGATTATATTGCTACCGCTGAACCCGTTGGTTCCCGCACCATAGCTAAAAAGTTCAGGCTTGGCGTCAGCCCTGCCACCATTCGTAACGAAATGGCTGATTTAGAAGAGCAGGGTTATATTGAACAACCTCATACTTCCGCGGGGCGAGTGCCCTCCGAGCAGGGCTACCGCTACTACGTGGACTATTTGATGCAAAAGCACGACTTATCAGCGGAAGAGGAAGATCTAATTCGCAGTGAGTTTGACATCAAGGTGAAAGATATCGGCCAGGTTATACAGAAAACGGGCCAACTTCTCTCACAACTCACCCATTATACCGCCATGGTGCTTACCCCAAGCATTGGTACCAGCCGGTTTAAGCATATCCAGCTGGTTTCGATGAACCCTACCCAGGCCATGGTTGTGGTGGTAATGGACAACGGAACTCTGCACCACAGATTGATTGATATTCCTGAAAGCATCAGCACTGATGACATGGAAACCATATCCCGGATTTTAAACGCCAAGCTGCGGGGCCTTACCAATGAAAACATCAAGCTTACTTTGGTAAAGGAAATTTATTTTGAACTGGCCAGGCACAAACATATTCTCGACCTTGCCATGGAGCTGTTAGAGGACAGTCTAACCATGAAATCCGAGGATAAAATTTACCTGGGTGGGGTATTTAATATGTTAAACCAACCAGAATTCCACAACGTGGAAAAGGTTAAAACCCTGCTCAGCATCCTGGAGCAAGAAAAGCTTCTTTACGGGTTAATGACCGGTGAGGAGCAGGATGTGGGCGTTACCGTGCGCATTGGCGGTGAGATAAAGAACAAGAAAATCAAGGAGTGCAGCATGGTCACAGCCGCCTACTCGGTAGCGGGCCGGAAGATGGGCTCCATGGGAGTGCTGGGGCCGACCAGGATGGAGTATGCCAAAGTAATCAGTGTAGTTGATTTTATGACGAAGAACCTTTCACAAGCTCTGGAGCGCATGATGAAGGGCATGGGAAAGTGAGGGGGTACCGTATTTGAGCTTGAAAAAGGAAGCGACTCAAGGGGCCGAGGTGGACGAGAGACTGGCCGCTTTGCTGACCAATTCCAACGCCATCCGGGCTATAACCAGCGCCGTCGAGGGGACTTTGGGTCCCAAAGGACTGGACACGATGCTGGTTGATAAATTCGGCGAGGTCGTGATTACCAACGACGGGGTTACCATCCTGACCTTGATGGAGGCCAACCACCCTGCTGCCAGAATGCTCATCAACATAGCCAAGGCACAGCAGGAGGAAGTCGGCGACGGGACAACCACGGCTACGGTGATGGCCGGCGCCCTGGTCGGCTTCGGAGTGGAGCAGGTTATAAAGGGAGTCCCTGTCGCGCGAGTCATTGAGGGGATGCGCGTGGGGCTAAAGAAGGCGCTGGCAGTGATGGAGAGTCAGGCTCAACAGATCAACGGGCTGCATGACCAGTTTGTGCGCCAGGTGGCGCTCGTTTCGGGCCGCGGCCACGAGGACATTGCCGACCTGGTGAAGCAGGCTGCGGTGTTGATTGGGGAGGAGAAGCTAAAGGACAGTTCTTTTAAGTTTTCAGATACTGTTGTAGCTGAAGAGGGCGCTTTAAACCAGGTTTTCATGGGCGTAATTATTAATAAGGAGCGGATGAACCGCCAGATGCCCGGGGAACTGGGTGAGGTCAAGGTCTTGATTATCGACGACGCCTTGGAGCCGGAGGAAATTGATGACGAAGCCCTCGGGACCGAGTCCGGGTTTGCGCGTTACCTGCAGCTGCAGGCCGAATTCAAGGAAAACGTCCAAAAAATTACCAGCCTGGGAGTGGAACTGGTACTGGCCGACCGCGGCGTAAACGATGCGGCTGAGGAGATTTTAACGGATGCAGGCGTTATGGTGGTCCAGCGGGTGGCCAACAAGGAACTGCGTAAGGCCGCCGAACATACGGGAGCCAGGATGATCAAGCGGACCGGGCTGAAAAGAACTACAGAGGAACTCCTAAAATACCTTGGATTCGCAGACCGGGTCTATAACGACGAAAAACTTGAACAGGTCTGGGTCCAGGGAGGAAGAGGCAAGCCGATGGCCACTGTGCTGGTAGGCGCCGCTACTTCCGAGGTGGTTGGCGAGCGTGAGCGTATCGCCAAGGATGCGTCTGCCTCCGTGCAGTCGGCGGTCAGGGGCGGGGTGGTGCCTGGCGGCGGCTCGCTGGAACTTGCGGTAGCCCGCGAGGTGGAAAAAGTGCGGGAAGGTATCCGCGGCATGGCTGCGTACGGGGTGGACTGTGTGGTGGAGGCGCTCAAGCGTCCTATGTCCCAGATTATCGCCAATGCTGGTTTCAATCCCCTGGAAAAACTGGGGGATGTGATTGCCGCACAAGTTGAAACAGGAAAAAATTCTCTGGCCGTCGACTGTGACAGCGGGCAGGTAGCCGACATGCTGGAAATGGGTATTGTCGATCCGGCCGAAGTAAAAATATACGCGCTTAAGGCCGCCGGTGAGGTAGCCGAAGCAATCTTAAGAATCGATACTATAATTAAGAAACGGGAAGAAGACTTAAAGCCAAAAGATTCCAGCTTATCTGGTCTGTGAGGTGAACAATGTTGGTAAAAGATGAAAAGAAAGAGAAAGATGTTCAGGAAATTTCCGACGAGGGAAAAGAGCAAAGTGTTATGGAGAAAAATCTCACAACAAGCGCGGTAGAGGATAACGGGCCCCAGGAAGCGGAAGGGGTTCCTGCTGAGGGCAGTGATCCGGCCGAACTGCAAAGGTTATTGGCCGAACAGACGACACGGGCACAAGATTATTATGACCGGCTGCTTCGTTTGCAGGCCGACTTTGAAAATTTTCGGCGTCGCACCAGGCAGGAAAAGGATGATTACTATAAATATGCCTCTGAGCAGCTGGTGGTCGCTCTCCTGCCGGTGCTTGACAACTTCGGTCTGGCTTTGGCGGCGGAGGGTGACTCGATAGAGGGCTTTAAAGCTGGGGTGGAGATGATTTATAAGCAGCTGTTGGATGTGCTGGCAACCGAAGGTGTCACCCCCATCCAGGCAGTTGGGGAGCCTTTTGATCCTACCAGGCACGAGGCGGTGGCCCAGGACGATTCCGGTGAGCACCCTGCCAATACAGTTGTTGAAGAGTTCCGCCGGGGTTATTCCCTGAGAGAAAAAGTAATCCGGCCGTCCATGGTTAAAGTTGCTGTAGCTTTATAATAATTTGGAAACAGATTCTAGGAGGTAGAATACAATGTCTAAGGTTATCGGAATAGACCTGGGTACCACCAACTCCTGCGTTGCTGTAATGGAAGGCGGCGAAGCGGTTGTTATTCCCAACGCGGAAGGCGCCAGGACCACCCCTTCCGTAGTGGGATTTTCAAAAACCGGTGAAAGGCTGGTCGGGCAGGTAGCTAAAAGGCAGGCTGTCAGCAACCCGGATCGCACTATCAGTTCGATTAAACGCTACATGGGCACCGATCATAAAGAAAATATTGACGGCAAGAATTACACGCCACAAGAAATATCCGCTATGATTTTGCAGAAACTTAAGGCCGACGCGGAAGCCTACCTGGGTGGAAAGGTGGATAAGGCGGTTATCACGGTGCCGGCCTATTTCAGTGACTCACAACGCCAGGCCACCAAGGACGCCGGTAAAATAGCGGGCTTGGAAGTTTTGCGTATTATCAATGAGCCTACCGCGGCAGCCCTGGCCTACGGGCTGGATAAGGAAGACGAACAGACTATTTTGGTTTTCGACCTGGGCGGCGGCACCTTCGATGTATCTATCCTTGAACTGGGAGACGGAGTCTTTGAAGTTAAAGCTACCAGCGGCAACAACCGCCTTGGTGGAGATGACTTTGACCAGAGGGTAATCGACTACCTTGCGGCCGAGTTTAAAAAAGATACAGGGATTGATCTGCGCAACGACAGAATGGCCATGCAGCGCCTCAAGGAAGCTGCCGAAAAAGCAAAGATAGAGCTTTCCGGGGTAGCCACCAGCAATATCAACCTGCCGTTTATCTCTGCGGACGCCAGCGGGCCGAAGCACTTAGACATAACTCTTTCCAGAGCCAAGTTTGAGGAAATGACGGCAGACCTGGTTGAAAAGACCATGGGGCCGACCCGCCAGGCTCTTTCAGACGCCGGGCTGCAGCCCAAGGATATCCACAAAATCTTGCTGGTTGGCGGCTCAACCAGGATTCCCGCCGTCCAGGAAGCCATCCGTAAGTTCCTGGGCAAGGAAGCGCACAAGGGCATCAACCCGGACGAGTGTGTTGCCGTTGGCGCGGCGATCCAGGCCGGGGTCCTGGCCGGTGAGGTTAAAGATGTGCTGTTGCTTGATGTGACTCCGCTGTCCCTGGGCATTGAGACCCTGGGTGGTGTTTCTACCAGGTTGATTGAGCGCAACACCACCATTCCAACCTCAAAAAGCCAGATCTTTTCCACTGCCGCGGATGGCCAGACCACTGTGGAAATCCACGTGCTGCAGGGCGAGCGCTCGATGGCTGCGGACAACAAGACGCTGGGTCGCTTTACCCTGACCGGTATTCCACCCGCTCCCAGGGGAGTGCCGCAAATTGAGGTCAAATTTGACATCGACGTCAACGGTATCGTCAATGTCTCGGCCAAGGACATGGGCACCGGCAAGGAACAAAGCATGACCATCACTGCTTCTACCAAACTCAACGACCAGGAAATCAATAATATGGTCAAAGAGGCAGAAATACATGCCGCCGAGGATGCCAGGCGCAAGGAAGAGATCGATACCCGCAACCAGGCCGACAGCATGGTTTACCAGGCGGAAAAATCCATCAAGGACTTCAAGGATAAGGCCGACGCGGCTTCTATTGAAAAGCTGCAGAAGGCTGCCGATGACCTCAAAGAAGCGCTTAAAGGCAATAATATTGATGACATCAAGGCTAAGCTGGAAGCGCTGACCGGGCCGCTGTACGAACTGACCTCGGCCATGTATCAAAAAACCGGACAGCCGGGGGGTGACGGCGCAGCCGGTGGAGGTCAGGAAGGCACAGCCGCCCAGGAGCCTAAAGATAATGTTGTTGACGCTGACTTCGAAGTAAAAGAGGATAAATAAACCCCCTAAAAATATTGTCTCATTTATGGTAGAATGGATTTGCATTTCAAACTAATAAACCCGAAAGTAACCTTTGTTAAGGGGAATTACGGTTCCCCTTTCCTTTGTTGTAGTTAGAAGAGGTGGTGCAGATGGCAAAACGAGATTATTACGAGGTCCTGGGCGTATCCAAAAATGCGTCTGCGGATGAGATTAAAAAAGCATACCGCAAGCTGGCGCGCCAGCATCACCCCGATGCCAATCCCGGTAATAAGGAAGAAGCCGAGGCCAAATTCAAGGAAATCAGTGAGGCCTATGTTGTTTTAAGCGACCCGGAAAAAAGGGCCGGCTATGACCGTTTTGGCCATGCCGGGGCTGACGGACAGGGCTTTGGTGGTTTTGAGGGCTTTGGTGATTTTGGCGGTCTCGGGGACATTTTTGAGATGTTCTTCGGTGGTGGCGGCGGCAGGCGGCGTAGCGGCCCCGAAAGGGGCAACGACATCAGGGCTGACCTGGAGCTGAACTTGAAAGAGGCTGCCTTCGGGCTCGAGCGTGAAATCAAGGTGCCCCGCACCGAGACCTGCGGCACCTGCGGTGGAAATGGCGCGGCCCCCGGCAGTAAGCCCAAGACCTGCCTGGCCTGCGCCGGCACCGGACAGATGCAGTTTACCCAGAGTACTCCTTTTGGACGTATTGTCCAGTCCCGTACCTGTGACCGCTGCCGCGGCACCGGCAAGATTGTTGACAAGCCATGCCCGACCTGCCGTGGAGAGGGCCAGGTCCGCAAGACCCGGAGCATCAAAGTCAAGGTGCCGCCCGGGGTGGATAACGGATCGCGGCTGCGTCTGTCCGGTGAAGGTGAAGCCGGGGCAAAGGGCGGGCCGCCCGGTGACCTCTATGTCTACATCCATGTCAAGCCCCATCGTGTTTTCAAGCGGGAAGGCGATGACCTGATCTGCGAAGTCCCTGTTTCTTTTACCCAGGCAGCCCTGGGCGACGAGTTGGAGGTCCCTACCCTGGAAGGGAATGAAAGGCTTAAAATACCGGAGGGAACCCAGTCGGGCACTGTTTTCCGGATTAAGGGCAAGGGCGTTCCGCACGTCAACGGCTATGGACGCGGTGACCAGCATGTGCTGGTCAAAGTGGTGACGCCAGGCAAGCTGACCGAGAAGCAAAAAGAATTATTGAGGGAATTTGCCCGATTGGGCGCAGACAACCCGCAAGCTGCAACAGGCGCCGACAAAGGCTTCTTTGGAAAAATGAGAGACGCGTTTATGGGGTAGTTGTATGGGGTAGTTGATGGTGTGAATTCTTTCAAATAAAGATACTCATGTGGTTTCAGATTTTCTTAGTTTAATTGATGTCGCAGGTCGCAAGGCGTAAGGCGTAAAAAAGAATCTGTTTCTTTTGACGTCGGCTCAGGTGTATAAAAGACCTGGAAGGAATGCAGTATAATTTACGTCCAACGCCTTACGCCCTACGCCTGACACAGAATAGGTGATGCACGTTGGATTGGTTGGAAGTGGCTGTACAGGTTCCACCCGAAGGGGTGGAATTGGTTGCTGATATTTTTCAAGAGATGGGAACAGGCGGGATCCTCGATAACAACCCCGCCT